>NZ_LATL02000288.1 GCF_000972705.2 Limnoraphis robusta CS-951
GCTAACTGTGTTTCTAACAGTTGAACTGTTTCGAGTTGTTGTTCTAACTGTTTTTGTAACTGTTGATAATCTTCAGTTGAAACCATTTCGGCTAACTGTGTTTCTAACAGTTGAACTGTTTCAAGTTGTTGTTCTAACTGTTTTTGTACCTGTTGATAATCTTCAGTTGAAACCATTTCGGCTAACTGTGTTTCTAACAGTTGAACTGTTTCAAGTTGTTGTTCTAACTGTTTTTGTAACTGTTGATAATCTTCAGTTGAAACCGTTTCGGCTAACTGTGTTTCTAACAGTTGAACTGTTTCAAGTTGTTGTTCTAACTGTTTTTGCACCTGTTGATAATCTTCAGTTGAAACCGTTTTGGCTAACTGAGTTTCGAGTTGGGAGAATTTAGCGAGTTGTTGTTCTAAATTGTTAATCGTGTTTGCTTGTTCGTCTGACTGACGTTGAAGCGTTTGATAGCGTTCTTGGAGTTGAACAAAAGCAGTCGTATCTTGATTTTCAGAGGGGTGACTGACTTCGCTTTCGACTTGGGGAGCAACTGAGTTTTCATCGGAACTCACTGCTAAATTGACTGTTTTTGCTTCTGTATTTGTCTCTAGTGTAATTGTTGTTTCATTACCGCTCCCAGAAACATCAAACTGACCTCTAGCAATACGTTCAACAAACTCAGATCGAGATAAACCAAGCTCTCTAGCAATGTCACCCAATCGCTTTGCTCCAGTTGGAGTCAGAGATACCCCGACTTTTACCTTGCTTTCTGAATACAAGGTTGGAACACCGCGTTTTTTCTTTCTTGACATTGCTTTCTCCTCAGCATTTTAACTTTAATACTGTATTCAAAGTATAGTTGCTGATGGGGATCAAAGATTTCTAAGATTTGTAACAACGAGAGAGTCATTTCTTAACCCGAACAAAAGGTTTCCAATTGGATTGAGTCGGTTTAGGCTTGACTGGAAACACTTGCAGCGCATCGTTGGCGACAGACACTTGAACTCGCATTCCAATGGATAAAGCCGCTCCTGCTTTGGTTCGAGCCACCAGTTCTCGTCCAGAGGGAACTTGTAAACAATAGTGAAGTTCTCGTCCTAAAAATTGACGATCTCTTATGATCACAGGTGCATCTTCATCCGGTTGGAGAATAAAATCTTCTTGACGCACCATCAGTTCAACTTGCTCTAAATTGTTGCCATTGCCATTAATTACATTACTATTAATCGCAAAACATCCCAGTTCAGTTTCCCAAACATCACCCCGACGTTGAGCGGGGATAAAGTTAGCCTGGGTGACAAATTCAGCGACAAACCGAGAAGCAGGTTGTTGATAAATTTCTTCAGGAGTGCCACATTGTTCTAAACATCCAGAACGCATCACCGCCACCCAGTCGGAAATCGAAAGCGCTTCTTCTTGATCGTGAGTCACAAATATGGCTGAAGTTCCCGCCGCTTTGATAATTTCTCGCAACTCTTGGCGGAGTCGATGACGAACTTGAACATCAAGATTACTCAACGGTTCATCGAGAAGCACTAAAGCCGGACGAGGCGCCAACGCCCTCGCTAAAGCCACTCGTTGCTGTTGACCCCCGGAGAGTTCGTGAGGATAACGTTCTCCCAAACCCGACAACCCCACTAAAGCGATCGCCTCAGCCACTCGCTGTTTCACTTCGCTACTTGACTTTTTATTGCGACTTTGTAAGCCAAAAGCGACATTTTTCTCTACACTCAAATGAGGAAATAGCGCGTAGTCCTGAAACACCATGCCCACATCTCGCTGTTCTGGAGGGAGCCAACAGTCGGGACTGGCAACGACTTGTTCAGCGATTTTAATCGTTCCGGCTTGCGGTTGTTCAAATCCAGCAATCATTCTCAATAGTGTTGTTTTCCCGCAACCCGATGGCCCTAACAACCCTAAGATGTCCCCTTGGTCTAATGTCAACGTCACCTTTTGAACCGCCGGGATATCTTGGCGCGAGAACTGCTTGCTGACTTCTTCTAGATGTAAAATAACAGACTGACCCATGTTTAACTTGATTAACCCAACTCCTCTATCTAGATTAGCTTATTGCCATTTTAAATCAAAAAGTCCCTATTAATACTACTCTCTTTTTAAGATATCTTCTCATTAATATGCGGTAAAGTTTTGTAAACTGTGTTACAAGACCAGAGAAACCGGGTTTCTCAACCCAAAATTAGGCTGTAAGCTGATGGGAGTTACCAGAAACCGGGTTTCTGATATTGTTAACCAAATTGAGTAAAAAAATGTTTCGGGTTTTTCGCTTTAACGCTTGGACAGCTTTTGTAACGGTTATCGCCCTGCTGATCGCCAGTCCAGTTTTATTTGTTCTCAGCAGTATTTTCACCAATTCTAGCCAAGTTTGGAGTCATTTAGCGGCGACGGTTTTACCGGGTTATCTCAAAAACTCATTGCTTCTGATGTTAGGTGTGGGTTTAGGAGTTTTTCTCATTGGTGTAGGAACGGCTTGGCTGGTAACAATGTGTCGCTTTCCGGGAAGTCGTTGGTTTGAATTTCTGCTATTACTCCCCTTAGCAGCACCAGCCTATATATTAGCCTATGTCTACACCGAATGGTTAGAATTTTACGGCCCGGTTCAAAGCAGTTTAAGGGCTATTTTTGGTTGGACTGCGGTGGGAGATTATTGGTTTCCGAGTATTCGTTCTATTGGAGGGGCGATCGCTCTTTTAATCTTAACCCTTTATCCCTACGTTTATCTATTAGTAAGGGTATCCTTTTTAGAACAAGCAACCTGTATGTTAGAGGCTAGTCGTTCCCTCGGTTGTAACCCTTGGCGCAGTTTTCTAACCGTTGCTTTACCCCTGGCTCGACCTGCAATTATGGCGGGTTTAGCTTTAGCCTTAATGGAAACCTTAAATGATTTTGGCACCGTTCAATATTTTGGTGTAGATACATTTACAACTGGCATTTATCGGACTTGGTTCGGCATGGGAGAACGGGTCGCAGCCGCCCAACTTGCAGCCGTTTTGATGCTGTTTATCTTAGGATTAATTTTACTCGAACTTTGGTCACGTCGTCAAGCCAAATATTATCAAAGTAACAGCAGATTTAAACAGTTAAATCCCTTTCAACTCAAAGGAATCAGAGCAGTTTTAGCATTTTTTGCTTGTTGTATTCCGGTGTTTTTAGGGTTATTCCTTCCCGGAATATTACTTTTAAAAATGACACTAGAAAATCTGCAAACTCTCTTTGATAAACGCTTCTTTGAGTTTGCCGTAAATAGCTTACTGGTCGCGACAATTACCGGAGTTTTAGCGATAGTGATTGCTTTAGTAATGGCTTATGGAGTCCGACTAAAACCCAGTCTAGGAATGCGGTTATCTGTACAAATTTCGGCGATGGGTTATGCTATACCTGGTTCAGTCATTGCAGTCGGAACTTTAATTCCTTTAGGTCGGTTTGATAATGCTATTGATAGCTTTATGCGCTCAACATTTGGCATTTCAACGGGGTTGTTATTGAGTGGAACCATTACCGCTTTAATCTTTGCCTATTTAGTACGATTTTTAGCCGTTTCTTTTGGTGCAGTCAACTCCAGTTTGAGTAAAATTAAACCCAGTTTAGATGATGCAGCCCGCAGTTTAGGTCACAACCCAACCAGTACCTTAGTCAAAGTTCATACCCCGATAATGTGGGGCGGTTTATTAACAGCAGGAATGCTAACGTTTGTTGATGTAATGAAAGAATTACCTGCAACTTTAGTCGTTAGACCGTTTAATTTTGATACCCTCGCAGTACGAGTTTATAATTTAGCCGCAGATGAACGTTTAGCCGAAGCCGCAGGGCCAGCTTTAGCTTTAGTTGCAGTGGGAATGCTTCCGGTGCTTTTTATGAGTTTAAAAATTGCTCAATCTCGTCATAATTCTGTTGATTTATAGTTGTCTAGCAAGTGAGAATAAGCAGATATTGATCTGGATAAATTCACCACAAAGACACAAAGACACGAAGATTTTATCTGGGTGTTGTCTATGTTGAGTTAGACAAGAAAGATTTATAGATAGAAATTGAGGTAAACTAAAGTAGGATGGGTGAAAATCAATAACTAAACTGGCCCATTCTGTTGCGCCTAATTTTTACCGATTTGTAATCAAAGAGAGAAACCGGGTTTCTCCTACGAAACCGGGTTTTTGGAGATTAACGTTAGGTTTGGGGATATGTTACTGATTTTTACCGATTTGGATGGAACGTTACTCAACTCGGATGATTATGGCTATGAGGCGGCTTTACCTGTCCTTAAACAACTGCAAGATCTGAATATTCCTGTTATTCCTGTTACCAGTAAAACTCGCTCTGAAGTTGAAGTTTTACGCGAAAAAATCGGATTAACCGATGCGTTTATTGTGGAAAATGGGAGTGCAGTTTTTATCCCGATTTCTCAACAAAATTTAGCTTCTCCCCAAACTAAAAATTGGGGAGATTATGATTTAATGCAGTTTGGCTTTTCCTACACAGAAGCCCGTCAAGGACTCAAGGCTGTAGCAGAGGCTTTAAATCAACCGTTAACAGGGTTTGCAGACTTAACTGAAGCCGAAATTCATCAGTTAACAGGTTTAGCCCCAGAAGATGTAAAACGGGCGAAAGATCGGGAGTTTACTGAACCTTTTATTACCCCGAAAAATTTTACCAGTTTAGAGATTGAACAAACCGTAAACCAGTTAGGATTTCAGGTGGTTGTGGGAGATCGTTTTTCTCATTTAATTGGTCAAGAAGCGGGGAAAGGAAAAGCCGTGCAATGGCTGATTCAACAATACCAAAATCATCAACCGGATGCTAAAATCATTACAGTGGGTTTAGGAAATAGCCCGAATGATTTAGCGATGTTAGAAGTTGTCGAAATTCCTATTATTATCCCTGGGAAAAAAGGCCCTCATCCGGGTTTAGAAAATCGGGGTTGGGAAGTCGCCAGCGCATCGGGTTGTCAGGGCTGGGCGAATGTAGTTAGAGAAATTAGCAAGCGTCTAAATATCAACTTAAATTAACCGTTTGTTGTTGCGATGCACGCGCATAAGATAGGGCTTTAGCCCTACAACAAATTGAATGATATCCCCCTTAAAAGGGCTTGGCTAAACAACTCTCTGCATTAAATTGAAAGCGATTAGCGGCGTTAGTTTCACCGTATAAATTAAACGTAAAAGAAGGTTCATCGCCAACCGCTTCAATATGATGAATGGCATCAGACGTAAAGCTAATAATTTCCCCTTCCTTGAGAATTTTTTCTCCGACTTTTTCGATTTGATCGGGAAAATCTGTAGACGGTTGACGCTTCCAAAAGACATTTTTTTGTTGTCCTTTTAACACTGCGACAATTCCCCAAGTGCCATGATTATGAATGGGAGAACCTCGACCCGGTAAAACCGTTTCTGTTTGTACAGTGAGGGGAAATCCTATCTCATCATACAACATAATAATTGAAGTTCCTGTTTTAGTACAGGGTTCAGGAACTTGGGTTCTCAACCAATAGGAATTGGTGATTAATTGACGAACTAAACGACGTAAATCGGGTAAAAAATCAATCTCTGTCTCACCTTTTTCAGTAGATTGATTAATCCCATCTTCAATTTCAGTCAGAAACCGATGTAAGCGATACTCACTTTTAAGTAAATCCCAATCTCTGGCTGATTCACAGGGTAAACACTGACCATCTTCCCTCACCAGCCAATCCCGATTATTCATAGAATTTCCTTTCAAAAAATAAATAAAAACTTCAGGTGGCTGTTAACAGTGAACCGTTTTCAACAATTAGTTTAGGTTAACGTTTCCTCACTCTTATATCTTAAGACGATAATCTTCAGATGCCTAATTTTTTTACAATCATTTTACGAATCGTTTCAGCCGTTGCGGGGGCTAATAAAACGCCATTGCGATAATGTCCAGTTGCTAACAAAATATTTTCATATCCTGACAAATATTCAATAATCGGTGCAGGTTTTCCATCAGGACGCGGACGCAACCCCGACCATTGACGAATGATTGTTGCTTCCGATAACGCCGGACAAAGCCGAATTGCCCCTTCTAAAACGGGATTAATTTGGGTTTGATCGACTACAATATGATCATCATTCCCTGGAAATTCAACCGTTGCACCCACCCAATATTCAGCGTTTCCAAGAGGTACAATATGCACATCATCCCCAGTAATGACAGGTTCTAACTCTCCCAAAGGTTGAGACAATTTCAACTGTACAGCTTGTCCAAGAACCGGACGAATGTTAATCGATTTTTGATGATTTTCTGTGGGAAGAATCGGTGTTGTTCCCAGTCCTGCGGCGATAATGATCCAATCAACATTTATTTCTCCAGCCGTCGTAAATAGTTGCGGACAAATGCGTTGAGTTTCGGTTGTATTAACCGTTTGAAATGCTTCTACTTTGACCCCAAACTGAAAGTTAACGCCGTTGTGTTCAGCAGCATCAACTAATGCTAAAGTTAAGGCAGTCGGATCAACTTGTCGATCTTGAGGAGAATAAATAGCTGCAATAATATTTTCACAGTTAATTTGAGGATAGTTGGATTGAATTTGAGCGACATCTAACTGTTGTAAATGCCAGCCTTGAGTTTTGCGAATGTTAATGACTTCTTCCCATTTCTGCAAATCTTCTCCCACAAAACACAACATTAAAATGCCTTGACGGTTAAACAAAATCGAACGACCTGTAATATTTTCCAGTTCAGGAATTAACGTTTCATAACGCTTGATACTGGTTTCTCGCATTTGCCAAGCCCGGCCTTTTGTTTTGTGGCTAATCGCTCCCATTAATACCCCTAAAGCCGCTCCTGTGGACGCTTTGCCGGGTGGCTGTTGATCAAGAACTGTTACCGTGAGTTGAGGAATTTGGCTCAGTTCATAGGCAATAGTCGCCCCAACAATTCCACATCCAATCACAACAACATGAGTCATATTATTTTAAATTTTGCTTTGTTTTTAATTTAAAAAATCAACAATTAACCGCAGAGTCAAACCGATCAATACAGGAGATTCCTATTTCTTGTATTCACCGATATTCATCTGCGGTCAAAGGTTTAATCGTGTTTTACGCTTGAGGAACTAAATCCAAGAAAGCATTGAGATCTTCCAATGCCCCTTGATAATTCAATGAAGCTTGAGAAAGATTTGCTTTTTCTGCCGCTTCTCCAATTTGAAGTAAATGTTCAAACACTTCTCGGCTTAATTGTCGGGCGGGAGGTTGATCATCTGGGAGGAGATTTTTGATTAAATAGTTCATCTCCTGAAGCAAACTTCCCATAGGGCCATGAACAAAATTATTCACCTCAACCCATTTCCGATTATTAATGTAAGCAGGTAATTCACTGGTCATGCGATCGCGCAACCCGATAAGATCAGACTGGTATTTCTGAATTTGTTGGAGTTGAGCCTCGCTGTAAGTTGGGGGTTCTTTAACTTGTGGAGAACCACAACCGACGATAAACGCCATGACAAACGCCAATAGGCAAGACAAAATAGAACGATAACGTTTCATAGCTCAAATTTTTATCAATGTGACATCCTCTACCCGATCTATTGTTGCAGAAATTGCGATCGCCGTGAATAGGGAATAGTTTACACTCACCTAATGTAGGGGCGGGTTCTGTCAAAATGTCTGTCTCTCACTGACAACCTGCATAAACCCGCCCCCTGACACTCACCAGTGAATGCAGGGGTGGGTTCTGTCAAAAATGTATGTTTCTCACAAATAACCTAAATCAACCCGCCTCTACATCAGTTAGGTAGGTTGATATAAATTGTTTGTGGGAAAACACCCATCTGTTGAGAACCTCCTACATCAGTGATAACGGTTCACTGTTTTGGGGTTTTAAACTGCTTTTCAACTATACTAACCACCAGATCTCTGGGAACAAAGCGTGAGATATTGGCAATAATGTGATTTCCAAAACCCCCTGTGACTAAAGTTGACTGATTTTTCTCTAACGCCTTCAGTGCTTCTACAACCACTTCCTTCGCTGTTACCAGTTTTCCACCTCCCCCCAAGCTTGAGGGAAACTCAGCCGCCTCAAAAAAGTTCGATTCTGTTGGCCCAGGACAAAGCGCTAAAATATGAATGCCTGCATCTTGATTTTCTGCCCATAAAGCCTCGCTGAAGTGCAGAACAAAGGCTTTTGTGGACGAATAGATCGACATATAGGGAATGGGTTGATAGGCGGCGATGGAGGCAACATTAATGATCGATCCTGAACCTCGTTGTTGCATCGGTTTCAAGAACAGGTGGCTCAGTTCAACCAATGCGATAACATTGAGTTGGATAATCTTAACCTGTTTTTGTAGATCTCGTTCGACAAACAGGCCGTAATCTCCTAAACCTGCATTATTTACTAAGAGGTCTATTGTGATTCCTTTTTGAGTCACTTCGTCAAAAACCGCTTGGGTTGCTCCGGGTTCGGTGAGATCTTTGGCAATAACTTCGGCTTTGATCTGATGTTTTTCCTGAAGTTGTTGGGCGAGTTGATCGAGTTTTTCTTTTGAACGTGCCACTAAAACAAGATTAGTTTTACGGGAGGCTAACTCACGCGCAAAACTTTCACCAATACCAAAGGAAGCTCCTGTAATTAATGCAGTTTTCATTAGATTTGAGTTTTTCTAGTTCGCTTTTAAAAATTTTAACACCCTAACAATTGAGGAATTTTACCTAAGAAACACGATGACAGACACATTCTTGAGAAATAAACAATGGTTTTTTGATCGTTGGGCGCCCAGTTATGATTGTTTGCTGACAACGATATTTTATCAAGCGGTTCATAAGCGGTTGTTAGACTATGCTGAACTCGGCGATCAAGCCAATATTCTCGATCTCGGCTGTGGGACAGGGCGCTTGTTGGATCGGATCGCCAAACAATTTCCTACCGTAACCGCAACCGGAGTCGATCTGTCGAATGAGATGATCCATCAAGCGCGATCACGCAACCGTTACCCCCAACGCCTGAGTTTTACAACAGCAAATGTGGAGTCTCTCCTCTTTGCAGAACATCAGTTTGATGCGGTATTCTGTACAATTAGTTTCTTACATTATCCTCATCCTCAACAAGTTTTTGAACAAATTAACCGGGTTTTACGTCCGGGTGGGTGTTTTTATTTAGCAGACTATCAGGCTAACGATCAAACTCGCCAAGCCCTAGTTCCTGTTTCTCCGGGTGGACTGCGGTTTTATAGTCGAGTACAACGGGCTGAATTTGGTCAAACAGTGGGATGGTATTGTCAAGGTCATTATCATTTGTTGGGGCCGATTTTGCTGACAAAGTTTCTGAAATTTAATGGAGAAAATAACACAGGATTAAGACCTTGATAAAAACAGAGAAAATTATGCTAAATTCAAAAGAATATCCTCAATTTCTTTCTTTAAAAACCAGGAGATCCCCCAATGACTACTCCGGCTCGTGTTGTTCAAATCGCCGCCAATGAAGTTGGATATACTGAATATCCCCCCGGTAGTAATTCCACGAAATATGGTCAATGGTATGGAATGGATCACGTTCCTTGGTGTGCAGTATTTGTCTCCTATTGCTGTGATCAAGCCGGGATTTCTTTACCCATTCGGACAGCAAAAGGATTCGCTTATTGTCCAGATGGAGTGCGATGGTTTCAATATAAAACTCAGTGGTACTCTCAACCGCAAGTCGGGGATTTAGTGTTTTATTGTTGGCGAGGCGATGGCATTGCCGATCATATCGGTATTGTTGAGTCGGTGAACCCGGATGGCAGTATTATTAGTATTGAGGGAAATACAGGAACTGGCAATGATTCTAACGGCGGACAAGTGATGCGGCGGCGGCGTGATCCAGGGTCGTTTTTAGGTTTTGGTCGTCCCTATGCGATCGCTTTACCGATTCCTCAACCGTCTATTTCTCAACCCGATAAAGAGAAACAGATTGAGAAAGAAACAACAACAAATTTACCTCAGAAACCGTCTCAAGGAACTCAAACCGCTCCTGAATATCATACTCAATTGATTAATCAGTTATTAGGGAAAGAAAAAGTAAATTAACCCAGAATAAAGTGTCTAGAGTAGAAGAAATTTTAGCCTTCTGGTTTGGCAGTCCCAAACAGTCAGATTACGGTAAACCTCGTCAAGCTTGGTTTCAGAAAAATTCAGCGTTTGATGAACAAATCAGAAACCATTTTTTAGCAGATTATGAATTAGCCGCCCAAGGTCAACTTGATTTTTGGAAAGAATCACCCGACAGTTGTTTAGCATTAATTTTGCTCTTCGATCAATTTCCGCGTAATGTATTTCGAGGTCAAGCCCAAGCGTTTGTTACAGATACGAAAGCTTTGGAAATGGCAAAATACGCCGTCAGTCAAGGGTTTGATCAGGCAATGTTACCTGTACAACGTTGGTTCATATATTTACCGTTTGAACACAGTGAAAATTTAGCCGAGCAAGAAAAATCTGTTGAGTTAATGCAACAACTGAGTGATGATCCTGATAGTCAATCATCGATTAATTATGCCATTCGTCATTGGGAAATCATCAAACAATTTGGACGTTTTCCCCATCGAAACGAAATTTTAGGACGAGAAAGCACACCCGAAGAAGAAGCATTTTTACAACAACCCGGCTCTTCATTTTAAGATGAAATCCTTAAATGTTTGGTTCCGATAATTGATAGGGAGACAGACAGTAGGATTGACATACTCCCCATTTCTAAAGAAAGGGGATTCTCCAAGCCTCACGGCTTTGGATTACTGATTCATTGACAACCCTTACAGCAAGCTAGTTTCCTAACCTACTCTTTGAGGGGTGAGTCTCCCCAGTCGTTCATCCCATTTCAGAGATAGTTTCGGTATGCCCTACCGTACTTGAGAAAAAAATGCTTTGTTCTCTGTACTTGGTGCTTTAAGGTTTTATATGGCCAAAGCATTTCTTGCAAGAACCCCATCCCTTAAGTTTTCAAGGTTAATTGCATCGATTAGATGCTGGGTTTTTCAACTGGTTGAATACCCTGCCAGTAGAGTTATTATAGCATTAGAAAGAGCCTTATATC
>NZ_LATL02000289.1 GCF_000972705.2 Limnoraphis robusta CS-951
GGCAAGCCGCAGTAGAAGTCGAAGTCGCCGCCTATGCGGTTCATGCCAAAATCTGGCCCGAAGCGGGCGTTGACGGGGATCACCGTCTGCGTCAGAGTTACAACGACGTTTTACGGGCTTCGTTACCGACAAATTTACAGGATATTGTAGACTTGGGATGCAGTGTGGGAATGAGTACCTTTTCCCTGCAACAGCTTTATCCCCAAGCAAATATTACCGGAGTTGATTTGTCGCCCTATTTTTTAGCTGTTGCTCAATATAATAGTCCAAAATGGCAGCAACAAGGATATCCTCAACCCACTTGGGTTCATGCGCCCGCAGAAGCCACTAATTTACCGGAAAAGAGTTTTGATTTAGTATCATTGTGTTTAGTTTGTCACGAATTGCCGCAAGTTGCGACTCAACAGATTTTTCAAGAAGCTAAACGATTATTGCGTCCGGGGGGTTATATTGCAGTTATGGATATGAACCCTAAATCTGAAGTCATTTCTCGAATGCCTCCTTATGTTTTTACGTTACTCAAAAGCACTGAACCCTATTTAGATGAATATTTTAGTTTAAATTTAGAACAAACGTTAACAGATGCGGGTTTTCAACTTGTCACTTTAAATTATAATAGCCCTCGTCATCGCACAGCGATCGCTTTAAACAGTTTACAGTAACCAGCTTTTACTGTTTACAGTTTACAGTAACCAGTGACCAGTTTTTACAGTTTACAGTTATTAGTTATTAGTTACCAGTTTTTACAGTTATCACTGTTCACTGGTTACTGTTCACTGGTTACTGTATAGATGATCCCCGTCTAAAATTCCCTATTTTTCCACTATGTTAAATGCAGAAGATCTGTTTAATGAAGCCTTTTATTTGGCAAATAATCCCGATGTCAAAGCGGCGGTGGAAGCGGGGATCATTGAAAGTGGATTTGATCATTTTATTGAGTCAGGTCAGTTTCAAGTCCGCCAACCGAGTCCATTATATAATGAATTGGATTATTTAGCGGCTAACCCAACCATTCGGGATGCGGTAACGCAAGGGATTATTAATAATGGCTTTCAACATTTTATCGAATTTGGTCAATTTGAAAGACGCAACCCCAGTATATTATTTGATACGCAGTTTTATTTAACGCAAAATCCCGATGTGAGTACAGCCGTTAACGAGGGTGTTTTAACAGCGATTGAACACTTTGTTAAATTTGGTCAATTTGAAGATCGCCCTCCCAGTCTTTTATATAATTCCAATTATTATTTATCTCAAAACCCGGATGTAGCCGTTGCAGTTGTACGAGATGAACTGACAGGAATTCAACATTATCTCGATATTGGTGCGACTCAAAATAGAGATTTTAGTGCATTTTTATCGCCGGATAATTCACCGTTTCCCAACCAAGTTGCGGTGGGAGATGTTACACAAAATTCGGCAATTCTATTAACTCGTAGCACAGTTCCGGGAGAGATTGAGTTTGATGTTGCAACCGATCCCAACTTTAATCAAATTATAACATCACAAACCCAACCGATTAATAATGTTGTGACTCCAGTTAAAATTGAAGTGGGGAATTTAGCACCGGGAACTCAATATTTTTATCGCGTTACCAATGCTTTAGGAACTAGCGAAGTGGGAAGTTTTAGAACCGTTCCGCCTCTAGAAGTTCAACGGGGATTAAGGTTTGGCGTGAGTGGAACCGTGCAAGGTGAATTAGCCCCTTATCCGTCTTTAATTAACGTTCCTGAACGCAATTTAGACTTTTTTATCCAACTGGGTGATACGATTTCTGCGGATACCGTATCGCCGGATTTGCCGAGAGTTTCTCAAGCGATTACTGAAGTTGATTTTAACACAAAATATAATGAAACAGTGTCTCAACGGGCTGGAATTAATCCGTTAGCAAATTTAGGATCATCAACGCCGATTTATGCAGTTTGGGATGATCAGAATTTAATTAATAATTTTGCGGGAGGAGTTGCGCCAACGAGTCGTTTATTAACTCAGGCTATTTTTGGAACAGAAGGAGAATTTGTCAATGATACGCCTTTGTTTGAAACGGCGTTAAATTCGTTTATTGAGTCTCAACCCTTACGGAATTTATTCTATGGAGAAACCGGAGATTCTCGCACCGCAAATCAACAAAAACTTTATCGTGCAATTCCTTATGGAAAAGATGCGGCGGCGTTTATTTTAGATGTTCGTTCGTTTAGAGATGAATCATTATTTCCGCTTCCTGATGTTCCCACAGAGGGACAAATTAATCAATTTATCGAGCAAACATTTACCCCAGATCGAACGTTATTGGGAGAAGCACAATTAGAAGAGTTGAAAAATGATTTGTTAGGTTCAGAGGCGGCGGGAATTACTTGGAAATTTGTTTTTTCTCCAGTTCCGATGCAGAATTTAGGCTTTTTCGAGGCGGAGGATCGGTGGGAAGGTTACGCAGATGAACGCAATGAGTTATTAAGGTTTATTGATGAAAATAATATTAATAATGTGGTGTTTGTTTCAGGACAAGCCAATGGTACAATTGTGAATAATCTAACTTATCAAACAGGTTTTGAACAGCCGCAAATTTCCACCAATGCCTTTGAAATTACCGTCGAACCGACTGCGGTACAGTTAGAGTTAGACAATGAACAGATAGCGGCGCCGTTTGGGGTGGCTACAGTAGCGTTAACACCGGATGATTTATTATCTCCTGAACTTAAAGATATTTATTCTGGTTTAGATCTTCGTTTTCAAAAAGATGAGTTTATTCAAGAGGTTTTAGATAATAGAATTGTTTCTTTTGGTTATGATCCGATTGGCTTAGAAGAGTCAGAAATTGATGCTGAATTAATTCAGGGAGGCTATGTAGCGGCTCATACATTTGGCTGGACTGAATTTGTCATTGATCCGCAAACTCAACAGTTACAAGTCACCGTTTATGGAATTGAACCCTATACTGAAGAGGAGGTTGAAACCATTCCGGCTGCAATTATTAATCGTCGCCCTGAAGTCGTCAGTCAATTTAGAGTTAATCCAATTTAAAATGAGTAAAATAGCAATTTTAATTAAAATTAAAACATTAATTGTGCGACTTTTAAATGAATTTAAAACTAATATATTTTACCGATATCTTATTGTAGTTTGCGTGAGGAAGAGGTAGATGTTCTCTCAAAGTCTCGCCTTAAAATTACATTGAGGATGATCACTTGAGGGGATCAATCTAATATAACACTCACGATTTCAACTTCAGGCTTGTTCACAGCAGGAACAAAAAGTAGTCGTTTCACAACTCTGTAAATGGGAACTATACCCCACGCGGTTACGTCCTTTTGATTTGGCTTTATACAAAGCACGATCCGCATCCATTAAAAGTTCTAAAGCCGAGAATTCATCATTGGGTTTCCGGCTGGCTACACCCAAACTCAGGGTTACAAATGAGCTAATTTTTGACTGTGCGTGAGGAATTTGGAGAGCCGCCACTTGCTGACGAATATGTTCTGCAATCTGCATGGCTTGTTGAGTATTTAACTGAGGAAGAATCACTGCAAATTCTTCACCTCCATAACGAGCCACAAGAAAGCTATTGGGATCGAGAATTTCTTGAACAGCTTTTTGAGTCGCGTCAGCAATTTGTTTTAAAGTGATATCTCCGGCAATATGACCATAAGTATCATTGTAAGGTTTGAAAAAATCAACATCACAGAGAATCACCGATAAGGGTTGTTGGCTACATTGTTCCCATTGTTCATAGAGATAAGCATAAAATTTACGACGGTTAGCGAGTCTAGTAAGTTCATCTAAATTTGCCAACTGTCTCAACTCTTGATTTTCAGATTGCAGTTGTTGTAACATTTGATTTTGATGCTGAATCACTTGATGTAAGCTCAAAATGGTTAAATCTGTTTTAGAATTCCGGGTCAATCTTTTACGCATTGAGAACAAGATAGCTTTGAGGTTAAACATATCTGACATTTGCGATGCACTTGAACGACAAGACTTAGTATCAATGCAATTACAAAAATAAGAAGTGATGGTATTCTCGAAACCCTGTGAGAATTCAGAAGTATCCGCGTGAGGGGAAACCGTTTGAGTTGGTGACAACTTGGAAGTCATTGAGGTGATGAGCATCACATCGAATTTAGGAATTTTGGGGTTAGAGTAAGGTCAAGGGAAAAAACAGGTGGAAGTGACAGCCCCCTGTAAAAATGCCTATCCCATACACCACAGTCGATCCAGCCACACCCACGAAGATGCAGCTTCAAGTTCAAACCTTCACTGTGAACAAACGCTTTCCCTTGACGATCAGCCGGGGAACCACAACCCACTCTACGAATATTTGGCTGAAAGTCTCTCACGATGGGATCGAAGGCTGGGGAGAAGCATCGCCCTTCTCAACGGGGAGTCAGCCCCAAACCTCAGAAACGTTGGTAGCGGCGTTAGAGGAGATGATCCCGAAATTGGAAGCATTGACTCCCTTTGATCGACAACGGATCGAAGCAATTTTCAGGGACAGTCAACTTCCTTCATCGGCTTGGGCGGCGTTGGATATGGCGTTTCACGACTGGATGGGAAAAAAGCTGGGATTACCCTTGTGGCGGTTGTGGGGACTCGATCGCGATCACATTGTCCCAATTTCGGTAACAATTGGGATTAATACCCCAGAAGGTGCAAAAGCCAGAGTCAGAGATTGGTTAAATTATCTCGATGTACGGGTATTAAAGGTAAAATTGGGCAGCCCGCAAGGGATCGAAGCCGATCAAGAAATGTTGATGGCGGTGAAAACAGAAGCCCCTGCCGATGCGGTGTTGTTTGTTGATGCGAATGGCGGTTGGAATTTACCCGATGCAGTCAAAATGTGTCACTGGTTAGCGTCGGTCGGAGTAAAATATGTTGAACAACCGTTAGGGGTAGATGTTGCTTTAAAAGAACTTCCTCAACTTTATGACCAATCTCCAATACCCATTTTTGTGGATGAAAGTTGTTTTAAGAGTCGGGATATTCCTCTACTCGCTCCTTATATTCATGGTATTAATATTAAACTGATGAAATCTGGCGGTTTAACAGAAGCTTGGCGGATGATACATACTGCGAAAGCTTTTGGGTTACAGGTGATGTTTGGCTGTTATTCTGATAGTTGTTTGGCAAATACTGCCGCTTCTCATCTGGCACCGCTAGCTGATTATCTAGATTTAGACTCTCACTTGAATTTAATTGATGATCCCTTTACAGGTGCAACGGTGAAACAAGGCTGTTTAATTCCGAATGATTTACCAGGGTTAGGGGTTAGAAAATCCGTGAACAGTTAGGATAATTGATGAATCATCCCTACCCATGAAAAGATTACAGCTTAAGGGAAACGCGATCTATAGATCTTGTGTACAACGCCTCTCGTTCTACTGAGATATACAGTTGTTTTTATTGATGTGTTTATAGATCCCCAACCCCTTCATATCACACCTTTTGCTAAAATAGCAACAGTTTTGTAATAAAATTATATATAATAAGATGTCTTTCAGTCTATCAACTGATGGCGTGGAAAATCTCTACTGGCTTCACAAAATTCAAACCACAGACCGATCGGTTGTTGGGGATAGGGCTTTTTACTTGGGTCATTTAATCCAACGGGGTTATCCAGTCCTTCCTGGCTTTGTGGTGAGTGCGAAAATCTATGGTGAGTTTTTGGAAACGATAGACTGGCTAGAACCGCTCTTCGTTGATTTTCCGACTTCTTCATTACATATTGATGTCAACAATCCTCGACAATTGCAGGCGATCGCCCAACGGATTCGTCATCAAATCATCACATCAAAATTATCTTCTCAATTGAGATCGACATTGCAATCTGGCCTACAAACAATCAACGCTCAAGCGGTGATGTTTCATCCAGATTTAATATTGCCCTCAGTACCCACGAGTGGATTATTTGATCCAGTGATCAGTTGGACAACAATTGATGGGATTGAATTGGGGTTAAAACAAGCCTGGGCTGAATTATTTCGAGCAAGAAATTTATTATACTGGCAACGCAAGGGAGTCAAACTCGAACAACTCAAACCAACGGTTCTAGTACAATCAATCCCCCAGGCGATCGCTTCCGGTTCAATTCGCATCGATGCTGAATTTTGGGAAATTCGAGCCACTTGGGGTTTAGAATTGGCAATCTTATGGGGACAAACCCACCCCGATCATTATCAAATTCATCCGCAAACCCGAGAAGTCCAACAACAACGACTGGGTTACAAAACCATTACCTACCGTTTAAAATCATCCGAAACCCGAGAATTTAGCGATTTAGACAGTCAATGGACAGGGTTTGCTCAATCCTCCCTATCCCCCTTGAAAAGCCCTGTAGAGGCCAAATTGTTGAGTCCTGAAGAACATCAGGAACCCGTCCTCAAACCCGCTCAACTGCAATCCTTAATCGAGTTAATCGAACCGATCGCAACAGATCTCGGAACATCTGGGTTGATCGAGTGGACATTCTGTGAGTCCTGCGAATTTTACATCTCTCAAGTCTGCATTCTCGATAGTTGTTTAATCGCCCAAGATCAGCCCGTTGTTGACTCGGAGCCATCTTCTGCTGATCTCAAAGGAATAGCCGCTTCCGCAGGACAAAGGCTGGGGAAAGCCTATATTCCGACAGCTTCTGGAGTTCAAACCCATCTATTTCCAACGGGATCAATTTTAGTCGTTCCCACGATCACACCCGAGTTGCTTCCTCTGCTGAAACACGCTGGCGGTTTAGTCACAGAACAGGGCGGAATGACTGGACATGGTGCAATTTTAGCGCGAGAACTGGGAATTCCGGCTGTGATTGGTGTACCCAGTGCCACTGAGCAGATTAAAATGGGAGAATCTCTGCTCGTTGATGGCGATCGCGGAGAAGTTCATCGGATTCAAGACCCGAATATGACGACAGATCAGAACTCATCTATCTGGAAGACAAAACCCCATTTTTCTCAAGATATTTTACGGGTTCCGATTGCGACGCAATTAATGGTGAATCTGAGTCAATCCAGTTCTTTAGAGCGACTAAAAGATTTACCGATTGATGGGATAGGCTTAGTCCGTTCGGAACTAATGGCGTTAGATGTATTAGGCTCTGCGATCGCTTCTGTTGATTTTAGTCAATTCTTACAACCTCAGTATCAGTCCCAATTTATTGAGACAATGACTGAAGCACTCCAACGTTTAGCGGCGACGATCGCTCCCCATCCTCTATTTTACCGCGCTCTAGACTTGCGAGACTTTCATCAAGAAGTTAGACCTTTATGGGGAGCGGAGAATTCTGAACTCGCGGTTTTAACTCGTTCCTCTAACTGTGAACACCACAGTCCCAAACTCTATTCAACGTTATTTGAGTTAGAACTGGCTGTTTTATCTCAGCTCTACCAGTCTGGTTGTGATAATATTCGTCTGATTTTACCCTTTGTTCGTTCTGTTGAGGAGTTTTCGATTTACCGTCACTGTATTGAAAAAACCGGGTTAACCCATAATCCTCGGTTTCAAATTTGGATCATGGCGGAAGTTCCATCCGTAATCTTTTTACTGTCCGACTATATCAAAGCGGGAGTGCAAGGGATTTCCATTGGAACCAATGATTTATGTCAATTTATTCTCGGGATTGATCGCAATCAAACTCACCCGCCTGCTCATTTAAACGCACTTCATCCGGCGATGCTGAAAGCGATTCAACAATTAATTTCAACGGCAATAACAGCTAAAATTCCCTGTTCAATTTGTGGGGATGCTCCGGTTTTATATCCTGAACTGATTGAACATTTAATCCGATGGGGTGTCACCTCTATTTCGGTGAATCTTGATGCCGTCGAAAAAACCTATTTAGCGATCGCTCGGGCGGAACATTTACTGATGTTAGAACATTCTCGTTTCAACACCATAGAGTAGACAGAGAGGGGTTTTTACCTAACCCAACTCCCTGCTTGTCTGTCTTTTTATCTCTTAGTTTTCCACCCGAGAAATAACTTCTTCAGGCGATAAATTCCCAAAGATGACTGACATAATCCCCGGTAAATATTTATCCATGCTCGTCACATTCGAGTAGACTAAGTGCTTCACCAAGGTTGAGGAGAGGCGATCGCCTTCGACATCTAAACTGGTTTTATAGCGAATCTCTCCATCATAGAAATTCATTTCAAAGTTGCCGATGACAATCCCATAATTTATCATCGTCAGAAAGGTTGCTATGCTATAGCGTTTGTGGTCAGGGACTTTCACCGGAAAAACCGAATAGACACTCAGTTGTTTTTCTTCTTCACGGGCGATCATGTAGCAGTCAAATCTGCCATTTTTCCCTTCTATTCCTAATGCTAAAACCCGGCGATGTTCAATCTCTTTAAAGACCCAACCATCTTCATCAAAGAACTCGAGCAGGGTATCAAACAAAGGTTTGTCTGTCAACTCTTCCTTCGAGACTATTTCTGGATTTTGTTCTGAAGCAATCATAATTCTATCTATCTCCTAAAACCCTTCTTACTGTTGGTTTAAACAAGGAATTCAAATTTTTTTATTGTCCGGTGCTAGCATATCATCTTTCACCTTATTCGACTTCGGTTCAAGGTAGATCATATTACTCACTTCATAGTAAACTGGCCAATAAAAACCAACTTGACTGTAAGTGAGTCTATTTTTCTTTTCTGGAGATTCCTTGCTGTCAAATATTCGTTTGCGAGTTCCCGAAAAGATACGGTTATTTTTTTCAATGCTTTTTGCATCGGCTTTAATTTCTTTTTCGATCTCTTCGGCTTGAACCCCTTCCGTGATTAATTGAAAACAGCGTTCAATCACTCGACGAATAGTTTCACGTTCTCTCGACTCATACTGAAAAATAGGAGTTTCCACGTCTCCCTTCTCCAAAGTCAACCGATAGCAACCGTGAGGGTTCCCTTGAGGAAACCAACCCAGTTTCAAACGATCGCCCTGCGGATCAATTGTTGAACTTGTTCCCTCAAACCTGATCGGCTGAATTAAGAGTAAATTTTCATTGTAAAAGTGAGAATTGACAATCCAACCCTCTCGAATTAATGGATCTTCATCTCCGAAAGTATTATGAATGATCGCCCAGCCACTAGGTATATTGAGTGGAACCCGTTTTGAATACATGAATAATGATTGCTCAGTCTACTGAATTTCCAATGGTTATTAGCTTTTGTGCAGAAGACCAACGAAATGTCCCTGTACCGATATCGATACGCTTTCACTCCAGCTTGATCACTCTTATCAATAACACGTTTTTCCCGCTCTCGCAAGAAAATTAGGGAATAGGTTACAGGGGACAGTGAACAGTGACCAGTGAACAGTGACCAGTGACCAGTGACCAGTGACCAGTGACCAGTAACCAGTGATAACTGTAAAAGCTGGTAACTGATAACTGTAAAAGCTGGTAACTGATAACTGTAAACTGTAAACTGTAATGAACCCGCCCCCAAACCCCCACCATCAGTTAAAATCCTGTCTCCAAATCAAAGTCCTAGCCCATAGGACTAAGTTTAAGTGACAACTGTTTACTGATCACTGTAAATCAGCCTGTATTTCGCATTCCGGCGGCAATTCCATTAATCGTAAGCAACGCACCGCGTAACAGTTCACCCTTGCTATAGCGGGAATGAATCACTCCCGGCGCACTGGCAAGTCCATGCTGACGTAAACGCTTTAATAGAGCCACTTGTAGCAAACCCAAGGGAATAATTGTACCATTGCGTAACTGTACTGAACGTTGCAAGGTGGGATCGCCATCTAATAAGCGTTCATGTTCGGTAATTTGTAGAACCAGTTGACGGGTGAGGTGAAATTCCTGAGCAATTTGTTCGTACAAGGCTTCAAACCGTTCAAGATTTTCTCGATCACTCAACTCTTTAACATAGTGGTGAGCCATTTGCATATCGACTTTAGCCAGGGTCATTTCCACCTTAGAGATCGTCGTGCGGAAAAACGGCCATTTGTAGTAGAAGTAACGCAACAGTTTGATATGTTCTTCCGGTGCTTTTTGGACAAATTCTTGTAACGCCGCACCCACACCGTACCAGGAGGGGAGTAGAAAACGGCTTTGAGTCCAGCTAAACACCCAAGGAATGGCTCTTAAACCCGAAATATCCTTTTTCTTGTCTCCCTGACGTCGAGACGGACGAGAACTAATTTGCAGTTGGCTAATTTCTTGAATGGGAGTGACTTGATCAAAAAACTCGACTAAATCAGGTTGTTCGTAGATCAAGGCGCGATAATGCGATCGCGATTTCACGGATAATTCTTCCATGATCTGATTCCAAGGTTCAATCTCATCAAACCCTGTATGCAGGAGGCTGGCTTGGATCACTGCGGTCGAGACGCTTTCAAGATTATAAAGCGCCAACTCAGCTAGAGAATATTTCGAGGCGAGGACTTCCCCTTGTTCAGTAATCTTAATCCGACCGCTAATACTCTTACCGGGTTGAGATAAAATCGCTTTGTAAGCAGGACCGCCTCCGCGTCCGACTGAACCGCCCCGACCGTGGAAGATGCGAAGATTAACGTTGTAGGACTCTGCGACTTTTTGTAGGGCTTTTTGGGCTTTGTGAATTTCCCAGTTACTACTTAAGAACCCCGAATCCTTGTTACTATCGGAGTAGCCCAACATAATCTCTTGGAGGGAGCGATCCGTATCTTTAGAGTTGTGCTGATAATGTTCGTAACCTCCAGCTAGCATGGCGCGATACAGGGGTAAATCGAACAAATTGTTCATCACAATCGGAGCGCATTTGAGATCTTCGACGGTTTCAAATAGCGGCACCACCAGGAGATTGGCAATTCCGGTAGCGGGGTCATAAAGTCCAGCTTCTTTGGCCAGGAGTAAAACTTCTAGTAGGTCACTGACTTCGTGACTCATACTGATAATATAAGTTTGACAGATCTCAGCGCCGAATTCCCGTTGGAGATCCCGCATCGTGCGGAAGGTTTGAATGGTTTCGCAGGTTTTCTCGGAAAAGGGAAGTTCAGAAGGAATCAGAGGACGACGGGTTTGAAGTTCGGTAGACAGCCACAGGGAGCGTTCAGCTTCGGAGAGTTCGTTGTAAGATTTGGGTAGGATTTGTAGATATTCAGCAATTTCACTAAGGGCGTTGGAGTGAACGGACGACTCCTGACGCATATCCAGACGAGCGAGGGAGAACCCGTAAATTTCAACTTGACAGAGGAGATTTTCCAGATCGCGACAATCGATGCCTGTTTCGTGTAAATTGCGCTGAATCAGGGTGAGTTCTTCCAGGAATTCCCCGCCAGACTGGTAAAAACTACCCGCATTTTTCTCAGGACTGAGAAGTTTTTCCCGCTCTAGGGTCACATCATCGCTATTGTAAAGCCGCCAGTTGCGATCGCGAGTATTTTCGAGTCGTTTTTGAACGTAGGCTAATTTCAGACGATAGGGTTCTTGGCGATAGCGGATGGCGAGTTGATCGTAGATTTCCGGGATTTGTGTGCGATCGCGATCGAGGGACTCGAGTAATTCCGGCAGGACATCACTCCAGTGTAGCGATAAACTTAACAGCCCGTTGAGGGCTTGAACTGCACAGATGTATTTTTCCAGGACTAAATGCCGTTGATAGCAAGCGGTTCGCCAGGTCACTTCTGGAGTCACAGAGGGGTTTCCATCGCGATCAGCTCCCACCCAAGAACCAAATTTGCAAAAATCGTATTTAGGAGGCTTTAGGTAGGGGAAGGAGGCGTTTAGGGCGTGTTTGATGCGTTGATAGAGTTGGGGAATGGCATCAAACAAAACTTCTTGGAAGTAATGTAGGGTGTAGTCTACTTCATCGAGAACTGTGGGCTTAAACTGATGGAGTTCGTCAGTACGCCACCACAGGCGTATTTCTTCCGTCAGTTGATCGTAGAGTTCATCTGTCCAGGAGGAGAGGGTTGAGGCTTGATCGATTAGATTTTCGCTGACTCCTCTGACATTGAGATCGACTTGATCAAGTTGTTGTAAAACTTTAGCAATGCGGCGTTGTTTCGTGCGGATGGTATGGCGTACAATTTCGGTGGGATGGGCGGTAAACACCAAGCGAACATCGAGGCGATCAATTAATCTTTGGATTTGTTGGGAGGGAACGTTTAAACATCGCAACATCGGGAACAGGTGATGAAAGGTTGCTAATTCCTGTCCGGCTTGATATTGGGTCGAGATATCGGAAAGATTGAGCGGATATTCTCGTTCGTCTGAGAACCGTTGATTGCGAGTTTCAAAGGTTGAATTTTTTTGATCTTTGGGGATCAGCAGTTGCTTTTCGGTCGATAGACCTTTAGTATAAGCTAGTTGTTGCTCACGTTGTTCGTAATGTTGTTCAACGATGTTAATGAGCTGGAAGTACAGGGCAAAAGCGCGAGACGCCCGAATCGATTCATTGATATCGAGCTGTTCAATTAGTTGGGAAACGTTTGACTCTTGAAAGTGAGATGCTTGTCCCTCTGGAGAGGTCATCGAGCGCATCTGCTTGAGTAAATCGACTAATTCTTGACCGCACTCTTGACGCAGGACTGACTCCCACAAATCTTCTACTATTTTGAGACGATTCCGCAATAATAGATCGGAATCACTTAAAGTACCATTAGATGAAACAACTTTGTTAGAGACCTGATCTGAAGGGTGGAGCAGTGAACTCATAGGGCCTGTTCCTGTTTGGCAAGATTATCCTTTATTGTATGGCTTAACCTCCCGAAAATCATAGACTTTTAAGGTTTAATTTCTAAGTTTTGGATTAATCTTGTCAAGATTTAATGATTTTTTGAGGATTGAGAACCGCCTTTAGAGTTATCAGTCACCAGTGATTAGGGGACAGGGGACCTATCAAAAGGCGGGAATTGCAACCGAAAAAAACGGGTGACTGATTCCTTTGACATACTCCCCATTTCTAAAGAAAGGGGATTCTCCAAGCCTCACGGCTTTGGATTACTGATTCATTGACAACCCTTACAGCAAGCTAGTTTCCTAACCTACTCCAGAGGGGTGAGTCTCCCCAGTCGTTCATCCCATTTCAGAGATAGTTTCGGTATGCCCTACCGTACTTGAGAAAAAAATGCTTTGTTCTCTGTACTTGGTGCTTTAAGGTTTTATATGGCCAAAGCATTTCTTGCAAGAACCCCATACCTTAAGTTTTCAAGGTTAATTGCATCGATTAGATGCTGGGTTTTTCAACTGGTTGAATACCCTGCCAGTAGAGTTATTATAGCATTAGAAAGAGCCTTAT
>NZ_LATL02000290.1 GCF_000972705.2 Limnoraphis robusta CS-951
GAAGTTTCGAGGCGTGAAAGCTGGACTTCCTAAAGTTTGGATGATCATCGTTTCGGGGGTGGCCTGGTTGTTGTTGGTTCTGTTGGGACTGGCTTTGGTGCTAGTGGGTTATTTTGTCTTGGTGTTTTTCAATATGTCTACTCCCGAAGACTCTAACACGGGTTGGGCGGCTCTGGCCTTAATGCTGGTACTGGTTTTGATTGCGGGGCGTCGGGGAATTGAACGGGGTTGGGGAGCGTTTGTTGATGCGATCGAAATTGCCGTTGTCGGGATTATTATCGGGGTGGTGTCTGGACTAGCGAATGTCGTCACCTTGCTGGGTACATTGGCAATTGCGGGGGTGTTAGCGGGGTTTGCGGGGGCGATTCTGTTTGCGTCAGCCGTCGCTTTTGGGGTGATTTTTGTGATTGCTGAACGTATAGCCTGGGTGATGAGTGTGGCGAAAGTATTGATGGTGGCGGCGATTGCGAGTGCCATTGCGGGTTATATTTCGGGAGGGGTGAGTGCGATGGCGATCGCAATATCTGTTTTAGTAACGTTTTGGTTTGATTATATCGGTTGGCGGGGGATTCAAGGGGATCAAAAATATGTTTTAATTCACAACTTGGCGGTTAATTTAGCAGCGACGGGCGGAACAAATTTTCGCAATACGGATTTAACGGATGCTAGTTTTACCAATGCTATCTTGAAAAGTGCTGATTTTCGCCAAGCTAAATTGACGCGCACACGTTGGCGGGGGGCGAAGCAACTGGATCAGGTACGATGCGGAAATACTTATTTAGAAAATACTCAAATTCGGGAATTGTTGCAAACAGGTCTAGGCGAAAACCAGAATTTTGATTATCAAGATTTGCGGGGACTGAACTTACAAAATGCTAATTTAACAAAGGCGAGTTTTATTGGGGCTAATCTCAGTTCGACTAATTTAAAAGGGGTTGATTTATCCAAAGCTAAACTGGTGAGAACGAAATTAAGTCAAGCCAATCTGAATGGTTCAACGTTAACGGGGGCTTTTATTCAAGATTGGGGTATTACGTTAACGACTCAACTGAGAAATATTACTTGTGATTATTTGTTTTTGCGTCTTCCGGCTGAAAATAGTGATGATCCAAATCCCTATCGTCAACCAACTGATTGGAGTAAAACTTTAAAACCCCAGCAATTTACAGCTATTATTCGTTCGTTCTTGCAAAGTAAACAAAGTTGGTACTCGACGATTTTAGATTCCGAAGATAACCCTTCCGAATTTTCAGGAACAATTGTTCAAGTTTCTCTCAAAGGAGAAAGAGATATTCTAGAAGCTGAAAATCGCGACAATTCTCTCAATTCGACAAGGGTTGATCATTCACCAAAAGAAGCCCCGGAAACTCCTAATAAACTGCCTACTAATTTAGCGGCTATTGTGTCAGTGATTGAACAGTTTATCCAAGAAATAGAAGCGGTTTATCCGATTAATACAACGTCTGAACAGATGAAAGCGGCGGCGGAAATTGTCGAACAACTCGAAAGTGATCCGGTTTTAAAACAAAGTTTGATTGAGACTTTAACTTCAGAAAATTGTCAAAAGATTGAACAAGCAATTAATCGCCCGATTGGTCATTTTATTGTACAAGCGATTCACTCTTGGCAAACTTTTAATGTTAACAATTCTCCCAATTCTTCTAATTCTCCTCAGTAGTAGGGTGCATCAAATCAGCCACATCTGGATGGAATTTCATATGATGTCCGGTTTATTAATTTTGTTATGGGGTGGGGCGGGTTTAACTCAATCTCGGAGTGGTCGTCAAGATCTAGGCAGAACCCGCCCCTACCAGCACGATTATTGATTAGTCGGATATCATATCACAACAGTAACCTGTTTGATGCACCCCAACCATCTTTACTCCGCCAAATCAGAGATAACTTCAGCTAATCCAGCGACCACTCTTGTTAGCTTATCGAAATCAATTTTATCAGGAGTATCTTCTTCTGTGTGGTAATAAGGGTAACGATAAGGAGCGGTATCTGTAATCATAATTCCTTGATATCCCTGTTGCCAAAAAGCCCATTGGTCTGACCAACCAACACCCGGAATCCAACTCGGTAAAGAAACACCTTCTGAAGGAAATTCAGCATAACGACGAAAGGATTTAATGGCTTGCCGAACTAAATTTCCCGAGTTGAGATTGCCAATAAATGCAATAAAATTGCCTTGATTGGGATAGAATAAATTAATGGGGAAAGGGTATTTTTGACTCCCTACCGTGTCTGAAAAATAGCCCATTGTTTCCAAGCTTAACATCGCCACAATATTTTCTTGATTCTGACGCGAACGCTGGGCATAGACCAAACTTCCCATATTTTCTGTCCAGAAAAAAGGCGGTTCTTCATTGGTAAATTCAACAAAACGAACCGTGCGCTTGGTAGATTTCTGGGCAAAGATTCGTGCGAGTTCTAGCGTAGCGACGGCACCCGTGCCATTATCATTAGCCCCCGGACTGGTAAAAGCTGAATCGTAATGACCCCCAATCAGCACAATTTCATTAGGCTTTTCGGTTCCCAATCGTTCAACTTCTAGATTATAATATGATTTATTATTAATCTGATATTCCTGGAGTTTTACTTCGTAACCCGCTTCAGTTAAAGCAGTTTCCAAAAACGTTTTTGCTGCATTCAGATTTTCATATTGACTTACATTTCGCACCCCAATCTCATCTGCTATCTTTTGAATATCTCGTTTGAGTGAGGTTTGAAGTGCAATTTCTTCGTTTTGTAAAGGTTGAAGTTTGCCGTTATAACTGTGTTCGGGCATCCAAAACATCGTCAACCCTGCCCAAGCCCCTAAAATCAGCAATACAGCGAAAAGTATCGCTAAACGAACTAAGGCAGACTTGTTAACAATCTGCATTCTAAATTGATTTTTGTTTGAGGATGGGCGCATCACAACAAATATATCATCTAGTAGTCGGGTGCATCAAATCACCTATATTATGATGTACTTTCATAAGAACCCGTTTGATGCACCCTACCGATTCAACAAACAATATTAAAGGACTTGATGAGTATAAGCGTGCTGTTTAACGTTATCTTCTGTGCTGATAATTCGCTCTGAATTTAAAATGCGTTTGCGTTCTAAGGAATAGTTTAAGTCTTTAAAAACTGTCCCTAAAGCAATATGAGATTGAGCGTTTGGACGACTTTTATAAGTTCGGGCGGCAGCGAAAACCCGTTGGTTAAAATCATCAGCTAACTGCACCTCGGGTGGAAACTCAGCAGGAATTTGGGCAGTCTCGCCTGTGAGAACCGCTCCGACTGTTGTGGCACAAGCCATTTCATAAGACGTGGGAATTCCTTTGAGTAAAGCTTCGAGGGCGGCTGAGGGAATGGGTTCAATAATTTGAACTTGATGAACTTCCCCTTCTTGTTTGATGAAACAAGTTGCTAAACCAATGATCACATAGTCATCAGCGCAAAGATCAGGAGCGTTAGGATATGCAGCGCTTGAGGTCATAGGGGTTTAATGAAATTTCCGACGAATTTAATCTCGATGAATTTATTTAATCGTGTGTGCGATCGCTAAACTCACAAACTGCATTTTACCAAGTTCTGATCATCTGCGTGAACGGGAGAATAGATAGCCTTTCAGGAGTCTAAAAATCCTCAAAGCAGTCACTAGACTCAAGTTTGATCATTTCTTTGGCCTGGAAACAGCCCCAATGATTTTGATAAATCTTAATAGAAGTTGAAATTTGTGTTACTCGTCACTGGTAGAGGTAATTGATGAAGCCACCCCTACAAGACTGATAACTGTAATAACGCTTCTAAGTCTAAACGAGCGAGTTTGTCGTAAGCTTGTTCAATCACCCGTTTCCCGCGTAACGCTCCGGTATTGGCTCCCGGACAGAGAAATTGTAGCGTTTGTGGGGAAAATCGCTCAATTAACCGTTTGACATTCTGAACTTGTCGTGGCCAGTGAAAGGTTTTCGCTGTTCTTAACGGGACGGGTTCACCCTGAAGATTGGGTAACAAATGACGTCCACTAAACAACAGGCCTCCATTTAAGCTAGAGTAGAAACAGGACGAACCAGGAGAGTGACCGGGAGTCCAAATCATTTGGCTGTGAGGACTGAGGGTAAACTCCTGTTGAAAGGAAGTAACAGTTGCTTCCGGGAGCAGATAAGCCTCCTGTTCTTGGATGAGAAGATGACATTCTGTTGAGTGCTGAATCTCCCGTGCTTGACCAATATTTCCGCGATGGGTAATGACTAACCACTGAACTCCCCCCTGTTGTTCGATAAAATTCCGGTTCACCTCGTCCCAAGCGGGAGTATCGATCAGAATATTAGTTTGATTTTCGACCATCAAGTAGGCTGTTCCCCCTAATGTCTCTCGGTTGGGAGAAAAAGCCCAAATATTTTCGAGTACAGGCTTTGGAGGTTGAGAAACGGGTCGGGGTTGCACCATAGAAAGGTTTGAAGGGTTAATTTAAAGATTGTCATCTTGAGCTAACAGTTTCATCGGCTACAGGTTTTGCTCAGTGTGGGATAATAGCATAGCAGAGAATTTAGTCTAAGCATCAGTTTGAGTCGATGGCTTCTGTTATTTGTTAGTTATACTCATTTCAATTTTTGATTTTAGACTGGGTTTTTAGTCGCAGTGAAATTTTAGATCATGCTTCTTTGGTTGTGGTTGCTCCTATTAGGTTTTATAACGTACTGGATTTTGCGACGGGGTGTCGCTCGCATTACCCGTACACCGATTTGGATATTATGGCTGGTGATGATGACACCTGCGTTGATTTGGAGTACCTGGCAGCTTGTCTACGGTGAACAGAGGCGTATTCCACCTGAACTGATCATTATCCCTTTTATTCTTTGTCCTTGTGTTTACTGGTTGCTGGTTCAACTCGGACGCCAAATGCCGCCAGAAATGATCGATTCGTCTACGACATCTCTCTCAAGCATGACCCCGGAAACAACACCGAAACCGCCTCCTCCCCGAGTGATTACCCCTTCGGAGGAAAACAAACTGCGTGAGTGTTTCCCTTGGTCGGTTTTTCCCTTACAAAAACTTGAACATCGCCCCCAAGCGGTGATTTGTCGGGGCCAAATCCGGTCTAACCCGGAGACTGTCTATCAAACGATTCGAGATAAAATTGAGGCGCAATTTGGCGATCGCTTTATTGTCGTTTTTCAAACGGATTTGAATGATAAACCTTTCTTTGCGTTGGTTCCTAATCCCTACATTGAAACCGCTAAAAAGGTGACTGACAATGACCCTATAACGCGACCCCTGTTAGCTTTGGCATTGTTGGTGATTACCTTATTTACAACGACGTTAGCGGGTGTAACGATGGCAGATGTGCCTCCTGAAACTTGGCAATCTGATCCGAATTTATTGCGCCAAGGATTACCTTATGCGCTGGCTTTGATGGCAATTTTGGGGATTCACGAATCGGCTCATTATCTGGCGGCGAGATGTTATCGCATTCGCACAACTTTACCTTATTTTATGCCCGTGCCGTTTTTCCTCGGGACTTTGGGCGCTTTTATCCAAATGNTGGCAGATGTGCCTCCTGAAACTTGGCAATCTGATCCGAATTTATTGCGCCAAGGATTACCTTATGCGCTGGCTTTGATGGCAATTTTGGGGATTCACGAATCGGCTCATTATCTGGCGGCGAGATGTTATCGCATTCGCACAACTTTACCTTATTTTATGCCCGTGCCGTTTTTCCTCGGGACTTTGGGCGCTTTTATCCAAATGCGATCGCCGCTTCCCAACCGCAAAGCTTTATTTGATGTTAGTGTGGCTGGCCCCTGGGCGGGATTTATCGTCACGTTACCGATTTTGATGTGGGGATTGGCTCATTCAACGGTGATTTCGGCGCCCCCTGATAGCGTGGGAATTTTAGATTTTGATGCGATTAATCCCAGTTTTTCTCTATTGTTAACGGTGTTGAGTAAGTTAACCTTGGGAACGGAATTAACGGCTACTGATGCGATTGATTTTCATCCGGTTGCGATCGCTGGATATTTGGGTTTAATTGTCACTGCGTTTAATTTACTTCCGGTTGGTCAACTTGATGGCGGTCACATGATTCATGCGATGATGGGTCAACGCACGAGCATGGCAATTGGTCAAGTTTCTCGCTTTTTAATTCTGATTTTGGCGTTGACTCGACAGGAGTTTTTGATCTTAGCGGTTTTGCTGTTCGTCTTACCCCTCAATGATGAACCCGCCTTAAATGATGTCAGCGAATTGGATAATATTAGAGACTTTGTAGGATTGCTGACGCTGTGTTTATTATTGGTGATTCTTTTACCTGTTCCTCAGATGGTGGCTCAGTGGTTAAATTTTTAGAAAAAGCCGGAAATTAAACACCTAAATTCGGGTAAAAGCGGCGAAGTGAGTTGATTTTCTCTTAAAAGAGTTGCAACTAATCGACTCCGACCAAGTATCAAGGATGAATCTAATAAGATTTTAATTCAAAAATCGAGTTAAATCAAATTCTTGATCGGGTTCGGGTTGATTATAGCGATCGCGTTCCGACATCAACAGTAATAAGATTCGATCTGAATAATCGACTGCTCCTCGACATTCTTCGAGTAATACTTCTAAACCCCCATTGGCATACTCTTCAAAAATTTCCGCCCGTTTTTCTTCGGATTCCGCATCAAAAGGGGATAGAATTTGCGGGTCATTCACTTCCACAAAAGCCATGAGTTTTATCACTAAATCATAGCCGCGAGAAATAAAAACTTCTAAGGAAATGGGCGAAGGTTCTCGTTTAGAAATGGCTTCTAGAGGCACTCGTTTTTTGCGCCCCATTCCTAATGTTGCGGCAAATACCATCACATCTGCATAGGTTTGAAACGGCCCTGTTTTGCCTTCTGATTCGGTTAAGGCTTTAACAAAATCTGCTTTATCTTTTGCGACTCGAATTCGATTAAACGCCATAATCAATCAATATACTTTTACTTTTAAAGGCTGATTTACATTATAATTTACATGAACTTTACACGCAATAGATTAAAATTTACAGAAATGACTTGTTCAAACAAGCTGAAAACCGTAAGATCAGTTCTCAAAGACTAAAATTCAAGAGTGTCTAATTTTATGTATGACTTTGCAATTATCGGGGGCGGAATTGTCGGTTTATCAACGGGAATGGCGTTAGCTGAACGTTATCCTGATGCAAAAATTCTGCTTTTAGAAAAAGAAAACCGTTTTGCCCCTCATCAAACGGGAAATAATAGCGGTGTGATTCATTCAGGGATTTACTATAAACCCGGAAGTTTAAAAGCCAAACTCTGTCGAACAGGCTGTATTTCGATGGTGGAATTTTGCCAAAAATATGGCATTGATTATGATGTCTGTGGGAAAGTCATTGTTGCGACAGAACCGGAAGAATTACCCCTCTTAGAAAACCTCTATAAACGCGGTTTAGAAAATGGTCTTGAACTCCAAAAAATCACCGCCGAACAGGTCAAAGAAGTTGAACCCTATGTGCGGTGTTTAGCGGGAATCAAGGTCTTTTCAACCGGAATTGTCAACTATACGCAAGTTTCCCAAAAATACGCCGAACTGATTGCCCAACAAGGCGGAAAACTGCAACTATCGACGAAAGTTGAGAATATTAAAAACACCTCAGACGGTTCAATTCTGGAAACAAACAAAGGCGAATTTCAAGCGAAATATTTGATTAATTGTGCAGGATTGTATAGTGACAGAATCACTCAGTTAGGCGGCGTTAAACCCGAAGCAAAAATTGTTCCCTTCCGAGGCGAATACTATGAACTCATCCCCGAAAAACGTTATCTAGTCAAAACCCTAATTTACCCCGTTCCCAACCCCAATTTTCCCTTCTTAGGCGTTCATTTTACCCGGATGATTGATGGCAGTGTTCATGCAGGGCCTAATGCTGTTTTAAGCCTGAAGCGAGAAGGCTACAAAAAGACAGATTTTGACTTAGCAGATACCATTGATACACTGACTTATCCGGGGTTTTGGAAACTCGCCACCAAACACGCAAAAGATGGGATTGAAGAAATTATTCGCTCTTTTAGCAAAGCAGCATTTGTTCACAGTTTACAACGTTTAATTCCTGAAGTTCAGTCAGAAGATTTGATTCCAACTCATGCGGGAGTACGGGCGCAGGCGTTGAAAAATGACGGGAAACTGGTGGATGATTTTTTAATTGTAGAAGGACGTAACGCCATGCACGTTTGTAACGCGCCTTCTCCGGCGGCTACTGCTTCCTTAGAAATTGGTAAAGCCATTGTCGAAAAAGTCGCAAATAGACAGCAATCAACTCTCAAGGTTTAACGAGTGTTTGCTGAGTTGAGGAAAAAAGCTTGACCAAAGGGACGCTAAAATACTAGATTTAGAAAGGATAACATCAAGGAGACATCAAAATCTATGGCTGCTGAAATCATTTATGTTTCAGTCTTGTGCTTTTCTATCGTTTTAGTGGGTTTAGCAGGCGGTTTCCTGTTACTCAAACTTCAAGGCGGCGAATAAGTCAAGTCACTGATCTGAAAACCGGATAAAAAAATGCGATCGCCGTTTTGGTTGGTGCGATCGCTTAATTTTTAAGAAGAATATTTTCTCTCTTTGTGTCTGGTGTGTCTTGGTGGTGGTTCTTGCTTCTTTCCAACTCTTCTATATCTTCTCACTCCAACAAATCATAAAAATTACAGTTGAGAAAAATGGTGTTGAAGTAGACGATGAATAAACCGATAACGATCACCCACTTTTTGTAAAAGTAAGCGTTTGGTTGCGACATTTAAAAACTGTTTAGTTTTCCAAGGAAGATAACCTTTATAAGACAAAAAACCGCGTAAAATAAACTGTTCTATCCAGTCACTAATTGCCAACTTTCGATAGATAAACGCCCAGATACAACCCAGAATTATTCCCCCAAAAACGAGCAAAATTGAACTCAAAATGACCCCGAGAGCAATTAAAGCAATAATTCCCCACCAAATCAACCCGGAAACGAACTTAACCCCAATCTTATATTGATTTTCTTGTTGAGAATCTTGCAACCAACTGGGGGAAATTTCTTGAATCGAAAACTCAGACTGATTTTCTTCTTCCAAACGTTTGGCTAACCATTCTAAGCCCTGTCTAACCTTTTCTAAATTTTGTTCTTCCCAGTTTTTTCGAGAGGTTGACGGTTTGCGATGGGGTGCAATTTGAGTGCGAATATAAGCATTAAATAAATATTGGCGTTGTTCTTCTAAGGTCCCTAACCGCTTCCAAGAAGAGATTAAAATTTCTTCATAGGCTAAGGTCATCATACTAAGAAGTAGGGGTTTTTTCGCTAATTTTAATAAATTTTCATCTTTTTCAATATTATTCCAAAGTTCTCGACTGCGAGCATTCATTAAATAAGTTCTAATTTGTTTTTTGGTGAGCGGACGCAGTAAAATAGCCCCATTAAGCTGCAATACTGCTTCACAATTATGATAAGCTTCTACACTGCTACAAACCACTAAATGTAAAGGACAAATCTGACTGGATAAAAATTCATTCAGCTTAAGAATACAGGAATTATGTTGATTTTTTTTGACTTCATCAAACCCATCTAATAACGGTAAAATTTGTAATTTTTCCAGCCAATCTTTCGCTAAATCTGTAGGAATATCATATTTAATATTGAGTTGATCAATCATCCAACTGTCAATCGATTGTTCACTATCCGTCCAACTTGCTAAATTTAATAATATCGGTATGGGTTCTCCCTGATCGCGTAACGCTCGTTTAACCAATACCTTCGTTAACCCGATTAACGTTGTTGTTTTTCCTGCCCCGGTTCCTCCAAGAATCAACAGCTTTCCGCCGATGCGATCAAAAACCGGAATAATCCCACACTCAGGCGATAATCGAAAACTCGGACGATTTCCCACCTTGGCTTCGATATCCCAAATTCGCCGCATTTTTAACGGGGGAGTTTCCTGGGCTAAATGGGTTAATACAGCTCTGTGAGGTGATTGTAACCGATATTGCTTAACTTCGTTTTTGACGTGCTGAAGCAGTTGATAACGTTTCTGATGCGGGAGTCGATTGGAATTAAATCGTAACATAGAAGTATAGGATATTGGCGATCAATTAAAGCCAGCTCAAGTTTAATTTAAAATATACAGGGTAGACGAACATTTAAAATCTGGATGTCAAATTTCCCGAGAAAGTCCTGAAGTTTCAGGTACTATCCCGAAACTGCTTACACGAAATTGCTACGATCAATTTTTCCTGANATTAAAGCCAGCTCAAGTTTAATTTAAAATATACAGGGTAGACGAACATTTAAAATCTGGATGTCAAATTTCCCGAGAAAGTCCTGAAGTTTCAGGTACTATCCCGAAACTGCTTACACGAAATTGCTACGATCAATTTTTCCTGAGAAACGAGGTCTATACTGATGTCCTTCAAACCTAGCCAGTTGATGATTGCAGGGGCAGCCGGACTCGCCACAGCCGTAATAGTCGCTTATATTACGGCGATGCCCTCTTCTCAACCTCCGACTGAGGAGACTTTAAACTCCCAGAGTCCACCGCCAACGACGCCTTCTCCGGTCGCTGCTGCACCCGCTAACGCCCCGATTTCCCCGCCGTCTTCTGAAACTAACCCAGTGGTGATTCGACCGCCTGTAGAGAATTGTCGGATTAATATGGCGGTGGTTAATGATCCAGAAGCACCTCTGAATGTCCGTTCATCCCCTGAAGTCAAGGATGATAATATTGTCGCTCAACTTGATAATAATACGTTTATTTCTGTTGTTAGTGAACAGCTTGGTTGGTTACAAATTAGTAGCCCCGTAGAAGGATGGGTGGCTAAAAATCGCACCAAAAGCAGTTGTGCCAATGTAGAGAAACCGATTAACTTTTTACCGGGGGGAAATTCGGCGATTATTAAAGGTGAAATTATTGGCGGGGGAAGTCATCGTTATCTTCTCAATGCAGAAGCAGGTCAAACCCTAACGGTTGAAAGTCGTGAACAGGTTTTTCCGCGTATTGTTACCCCAGACGGGCAACTTTTAGCCGGAGATCCTTATACTGATAGCCGCAGTGAATGGACGGGAGAACTTCCCACAACCGGACAATATAC
>NZ_LATL02000291.1 GCF_000972705.2 Limnoraphis robusta CS-951
ATTCTCTGTACTTGGTGCTTTAAGGTTTTATATGGCCAAAGCATTCAGGCAAGAACCCCGTACCTTAAGTTTTCAAGGTTCATTGCATCGATTAGATGCTGGGTTTTTCAACTGGTTGAATACCCTGCCAGTAGAGTTATTATAGCATTAGAAAGAGCCTTATATCCCCATACCTGAAGGTAGGGGCGTGTGCGGCAATTTTTGGTAAATGATGTGAAGTTGGTGAATGAAGATTTTTCCATTAAATCCAGACAGTGGTTACTCAGAGACGATCAAGGCCAGATTACCTTGCCGTACTGGGTCGATCATTTTAATTTTCAAGGGACACGCTGGTTTCGGTATTGCCTGCGAACCATTGCTTGTCAATCTCCTCCGAAATCGGCATGGACAACTATTCAAAACTGAAATTACAAGGATCTCTGGCTGTGCGGGAAAATCGGACTGGAAAAATAGCATAGATGCTTATGGAGTAAGGAGTTACAGGTTGTTCGAGACAAAATAGATGCTTGTAAGCCTTTGATAGCAAGGGTTTCAGAGTTTACAAAAAGGACAAGATTAAATTTTTCAGTAGGTTCTTAGGTTATTGTGAGGAAGTGCCTTTGACATACTCCCCTTTCTTTAGAAATGGGGAGTATGTCAAAGGTTATTGATACTCATGGGTTACGGTGAACCAGCGCAGTCTTGGGGGTTCCCCGAAGAGTAAGACAGACCGCCCCACCGTGCGCGTTTTCCCGCCCTCGCAGACGGCACGAAAGCCCGCGTATTGTCGGCCATCTAAATTTACCAACTTTATTATTCAACCAAAATTGAGTTTTGAGGATCGGCTAAGATATGCTCTTTATAAATTTACCAACTTTATTTTTCCGGCTTGTGTTGAGGTGAACGAAAAATTAGGCATTTGAGGGAGAAAAATTTACTAACTTTATTATTTCACTACAACAGCCACCTAGCCCTTGAACCATATTTCCTAACTCTGCTTTCCAACATTAAATTCCCCGCAAGGGGACTGAAACGAGAGTTTCATCCTTCTAAGGGTTCCGATTTTCCCGGCTTTCCAACATTAAATTCCCCGCAAGGGGACTGAAACTCCTCGTTTATTGTCGAGTCCACACAATCAGCCTTGTTGCTTTCCAACATTAAATTCCCCGCAAGGGGACTGAAACATTCAATTTCTCTTTTCTTCATAAAATGTTTAGAAGCTTTCCAACATTAAATTCCCCGCAAGGGGACTGAAACAGCCAAATTTTAGACGCCCTCGTTCAGGCTCAAGCTTTCCAACATTAAATTCCCCGCAAGGGGACTGAAACCCTCGACCTCATCCCATTCTTCTTGCTGATCAACTCTTTCCAACATTAAATTCCCCGCAAGGGGACTGAAACCTGAATATCTGGAAGGTTACGGGCTTTTGGCGACAGCTTTCCAACATTAAAATCCCCGCAAGGGGACTGAAACATTGTGAGTCGTTAATGAATAGTTAGAATGTTGCTTACAGTTATCTCTGACAATTGTCACAATGTCCACAACCCATGAACTCAGCTTCTTTATTAAAACCAAAAGCCTCCAACAAAAACCGCCAACGACATTGACGAGTATTTAGATATTGCGTCATTTGTTTAATGGCTTGGGTATTGTGATCGGGGAACGCAACAGAAGTTGAATTTATTATATAATGAAACGGATCTTTCCAAGTTAACTGTCCCGAACTATGCAACACTGAAAGCGCGGTTGCACTGTTGCGAAACTGACGAGAGATTTCCTCTATTTCTCCTTGTTTTGGTAATTTTTTAACAAGTTGATTCGCCTGTTGATATTGTTGTCGCCAATTGTCTTGTAAATATTGACGGCGTTGTTTGTCTTCAGGATACAGCCACCCCGTCGGTTCACTGACTAATGTTAAAGCAAAAGCAGGCTTTCCATCCCGTCCCGCCCGTCCGACTTCTTGCAAATATTCAGAGAGTAAAAATGGGGCTTGAAAATGCAGCACCCAACGCACATTGGGTTTATTAATTCCCATCCCAAAAGCAGAAGTACAGACGACAAATTTCAGCGAACCTGTTAACCAAGCTTGTTCAATTTGTCGGCGTTCTTCCCCGCTTAAACCTGCGTGATAAGCTGCCGTTTTATAATCTTGTTCCTGCAACCAATTGGCTAATTCTTCGCTATCTTTACGAGTGCGAACATACACCAAACCTGTTTGTTTGCGCCTTGTTTGAATCAGTTTTAAAAGCTGTTCTCGTCGTCCTCTAGGAGTCCAAACGGTTTGGATATTTAAGTTCAAATTGGGACGATAGGGGTTGACTAAGAAAGATTTGGGATTTTCGAGGTCTAAAACGGTTTGAATCGTTTGTTGAGATGCCGGATTTGCCGTAGCTGTAAACGCTGCGATCGCAAACTTTTGAGCGTTTTGTTTAAGCTTTAAAAGCGTGGGTCTAACCGCTCCTAGACGACGATAAGCAGGTCTAAAGGTGTCCCCCCATTGTACCAGACAATGCGCTTCATCTAAGATTAAACCATTCACTAACGTTCGAGGATGAGCAATCAAACTCCACACCGATGAACTGAATAACGTTTCCGGCGAAACATAAAGCAATCTCAAGCGATTTTGTTCGAGTAATCTTAAGGTTTGTTGTCTTTGTTGTGCTGGAATTTGACTATGTAATAATGCCGCAGGAAGGTTTTTTTCTCGGAGTTCCTGCACTTGATTTTCCATCAATGCAACTAACGGCGAAATCACCAACGTTAACCCAGTTTGTAACAAAGCAGGGAGTTGAAAACAAATTGATTTTCCGCCCCCAGTCGGCATAACAATCAGTGCATCTTGACGGGAAAGGAGACTGCGAATAATTTCACCTTGGGGGGGTCGAAAATCTTCATATCCCCAAATCCGTTGAAATTCCGCTTTGACTCGCTCCCAAGAGAGAGGTTGAGAATCTTTTGTATTCATTGAAGTTGACAGTCTTCCCTGGCTTTTTTATAATAACATTCTAACAAAGATCAAAATTCTGTCATTTATTTTAGATGAATCCCACCCGTAAAACCCTGCAATTGGCTGAAATCAAGATTTCTTATTTAGAATGGAATTCACCCAAAAACGCTGAAAATTCTCAACCCTTGTTGCTTTTGCATGGTTTAGCAGATCATGCTTTAGTCTGGAAAGATTTGGGCAACTTTTTAGCAGATCACTATCATATTATTGCGCCCGATATGCGAGGTCATGGCAATAGTAGCAAACCCCAAAACGGTTATCGCTTTTCTGAAGTCATTACCGACTTAGAAGCCTTAATGCAGCATTTAAACTGGTCAAATGCTCATTTTTTAGGTCACTCTTGGACGGGTAAACTACTACCGATTTGGGCTAAACAACATCCTGAATATTTTCACAGCATGATATTAGTCGATCCGATTTTTATTACAAAAATGCCCAGTATTTTCAAACTCACCTTACCCATTGTCTATCGAAAATTAGACTGTTTGAAAGGAATGGGGCCGTTTTCGAGTTATGAAGAAGCAGAAGAATTAGCCCGTCAACTCAGTCAATATACAGCTTGGAGTCCGCTACAACAGGAAGTTTTTGAAGAAGGCATCGAACAAAAACCAGATGGAAAATGGGGAAGTAAATTCATCATTCCCGCTCGAAATCATATTTTTTCAGAGGTGATGAAAGTCGCTGGATTAACTGAAAAAATTAACATTCCAACATTATTAATTCAACCCGAAAAAGGGGTTAATAGAATGGAATGGCAACTTAAACCCTATCAAAAATATCTCACCCATCTAAAAATTCAGCAAGTGCCTGGAAATCACTGGCCGTTTTTAGTTCAACCTGACTTTTTTAATCAAACCGTTGCTGAATTTTTAAAGACTGTCACCATCACCTGCTAAATTTTTTGACTTCTCTGCAAAACAAACAGACTTCCCTCTCCTCCTCTCCCAATGCGTAACGTTTCGTCTAAATAAGTAATATCTAAACTCGGAATTCGTCCAACAGGATTGCGGGCAGGTACAACACGGGCGGGATTGAGATTTGGCGTTTTGACACCCAAGATATTATCAATCGCGATGTAACGTTTTTGAAAGTAAACATTCAGGCGTTTATCGGGTAGATTTCTGTCATCAACAACGGCTTCAAACCGCGCGGTAACTTTGACTTCTCCCGAGATCAATCCTAAAGGATGTCGAACAAACGCTTGATTAAAAAATGACTGAGAATCTACATCAATCACCTGATAGATTTTTCCAACTTTTAAGCCGAGAGGAAGTGAAGCCAGATTGCGAATTTCTCGGGCGGTTGAGTAAAGCAATAGCCACGCCCCATCGAGGAGTTTGGGGTTAAATAATAAGGGGCGATAATTGGGGTTAATCGCTTCTAATTGAATAACCATCGCCTCAATTTCTTGGACAACTTTAGCGGGAAGTTTTAGATTAGTGACAGGCGCACCCGAAGTTCCTCCATATTCAGATAGAACAGATTGGAGAGTCACTAAAAACTGCTGTTTGAGTTCCCCTTGTACGAATAACATCTGAGTTGCCACTCCGATAAATTGAGAGTTGAACTGAAGACTCAAGACCTAGACATTAACCCAGTTTAGCGCTCTTAGGTCACTAGAACAAGACCACCGAACACAAATTATAAACAAACGAAGCAACAAGAAGGGTAATTTTAGCCTCTCTTGAAGCTTTTACACAAGGGTTAACTAATGTATTGTAGTATATAATTGACCTTAAAATCAAAGATGTAATTAGCAGGTTGTGGAAATGGCTATGTTCACAATTTTGATAAAAATTAGCAAATTAGATTTTGTTTCAGTCTTGCCTCTATTGTACACTGATCACCCTAAATATCAGTAGTTCAGTAGAATATATTATAGGATATAGATTGGGGGTTCGATGGTGTCTCAAGGCTTAATTCCAAATTTTCCGAATGTGAGTTTAGTTGCTTTTTATGGCAAAAAATCTCCAGAATTTACACTTTTAATTCAAGAGTTACAGCAACATCTGTCTGATTTACTTCCTGGGGTTTTTGAACGTTATGCGTTAGAGTCTATTCACGCCACGCTTTTGGGTTGTGAAGGTGTAAAAACTGAACGGGGAATTTTGAGTAAGTGGTTTTTGGAGAGGCGGGAAGAATATAGAATTGTTGATTTTTCGGGTTTAATTAACTCAATCCAGAATTCTTCTCAATTTCCGATGAAAATTCAGTTTGGGGGCTATGAACTCTCAGTAGACTATGGGTTTAACAGTCGCAACAAACATCCCTATGAACGATCTTTTTGCTTTCAAAATGAGATTGCCGTTTTCATGGGATGGCCAATGCAAGCGGGAAAAATTATCATGGAGATTGATCACCTACGTCGCTCTGCTGAGAATTTTAATTTGCTTCATAAATATCACGGAAATCCCGATGCCGTTGATAATGATTGTTATCTGAGAATTGGGGTTTTAAACTCAATTGTTTCAGTCGAAAAAATACAGGAAGTTGAGCAGAACATACAGGAACGCTTGAGAAGGCGATCGCCTCTGGAACTTTCCCTAAGTTTAGAGGATTTGTGTTTTGTGCAGTATCACGATTATACCCTACCTTGGGCAACAACACAAGTGATTCCCCTCAAAGATGCAACCCCGGAAAAACTAGAACAACTTTATCCAATTTTGAACGAGAATAACACCTAATCTAACTTTTGCGCTTGAAAGTTAAAATACAATCCTCTGGCATTTTCCGATAACATTTCTCGCGCAATATTTTCGGCTTCATTAACGGTTAAATCTCCATCTTGAATAGTTTCTTCTAGCACTTGCTTTAAGATTTCTCGTCCCCATTTTGCCCCCAAATAATAGAGTTCAGGAATATGATGAGCATCCGAAGAATACATTAACTTTGTGGTGGGAGAAAGTTCAAGTAATTGTCTTAATGTTGAACGCATTCCCATCACGCTCAAAAACGGAACAGCTAAACCAAAATCGAGATAAACTTGCGGATAAACTGAAGCAAGATATCCCGCTTCTCGGATGTAAGGATAAGAAGCATGAAGCAAAACAATCGGAGCATCACGCCAACGTTTTTCTTCCAAAATCGGACGTAAAAGCACAGGATTTCCCACAAATAAATCTAAATCAGGATCACCAAATCCCGTATGAAATTGAACAGGAAGTTGATATTTTGCTGCAACTTCTAACGCTTGAGTAATCAAAAAATCAATTAACGGTTTATCTGTCAAACGAATCGATGATTCATTCGAGGCTTTTTTGAGTAAAATAAAACGAGAACGAGCAAAATCAATCGGCGTGATTTGAATATCTAAACCTGTCCGATAAGCGGCAATACTTTTAAACGCAATCACTTCCGGCGGAGGCGGATCAATCGCTTTTAAGAAAAGTTCTAAAAAGGTTTCAAATTTAGAAGTTTTATTCAGTAATTTTTCCGCTAAATCTTCTAATCTTAATATCCTTTGAGCCGGAATAAACTGTTGATGCCATGTCCAGGGTAAAACTTGCTCGGGTAAGAATCCATCATCGAGAAATATCGCTTCTAAATTGGCAGCTTGTAAACAATGCTGAGTCAGTTTTTCTAAGCCAAAATTCTGACGACACGTTAAAATAGCGGCTTCCGTCGGTTCACAGTCTAACAGTTGAGCAATATCACGAATACTGCGTCGATAAAACAAACTATGACGCGCATGATGATTGAGAATATCCGGGTCATATCCCTCTGTAAAAGCCGCCACATAAGGCAATTCTTCAGCCGCTTCTACCGTTAACAAGTTGTGTGAGTGATGGTCAATAGCGGGAATATCCCAAAGGTTAATCATAGTTCAATAAAAGGTCAAAGTTTAGGGTGAGGAGGTTTTGTCAGAACACCCCTACACCAAGATAATCCTTGTGAAGCAAAATGTCAGTTAATAGCGATCAACTAAGAGTTTAACTTCCTGTTCGAGTTGCCAATCTTTCATCGCATTCCACTCAGCTTGACGAACCGCTAAATAAGCCTTGGCTAAATCTGACCCCAAAGCCTCAATTAACACTTGATCTTGCTGCAATTTTTGGATAGATTCACCTAAATTAGTCGGTAAACGATAAATTCCCCGCTCATTTCGTTCAGATTCAGTTAGAGTACAGGGATCAACCGTTACAGGTAATGGTAATTCCAAACGGCGACGCACTCCATCTAAACCCGCAGCAATGATACCCGCTAAAGCGATATAAGGATTTGCAGTCGCATCAACTGTTTTTAATTCGAGATGAGTTGGACTGGGAGGTTCAGGATTTGTCGGAACTCGAATCGCCGCTTCTCGGTTATCATATCCCCAACAACAGAAAGCACCACTCCAAGTTTGAGGTTGGATACGACGGTAGGAATTCGGACTCGGAGTGGTTAACGCCATTAAGGCGTCTAAATGCTGCAATAATCCGGCGACAAAATAACCCGCTAGAGGAGAAAGTTTTCCTGTTTCATCGGGTAATAAATTATTTTCTCCTTCCCACAAACTCAGATGCAGATGAGCGCCGCTTCCAGCTTGGTTAGGAAAAATTTTAGGTAAAAAAGAAGCGTTGAGATTATGTTGTCGAGCGATCGCTTTAACCGTTTCTCGAAAGATAATCTGTTGATCCGCAGCAATAGCAGCATCAGTATATAAAATTGAAATTTCTTGCTGTCCGGGGCCAGATTCGGGATAATATTGTTCAACAGAAATCCCTTGAGCGATTAAAGATTCGGAAATTTCATCAATGGTTCGTTGTTGTAAATCCATTGATAAAGTGGTCGCAAAAACGGTATCATCCGCCGGAACAATTTCACCCGACAAGGATTTGAGTAAATAAAATTCATTCTCAAATGCGGCTTTAATTTCTAATCCTTGATCTTTAGCGGTGGCGATCGCTCGTTTGAGACAATCACGGGGACAAAATGACCAAGGTTGTCCATCTTTGATCATATCTCCCATCACCCGAGCGTGACCAATGGCATAGGGTATAATCGTTAAAGTATTCCAATCCGGTACGAGGCGAATTTCTCCAACAGGCCCGAGTCCAACTCCGGGAACTGGCGCATCAAACATCACCGGAATGGCTTGTTGGCCTGCGGAAATGCCGACACCGTGAGTAGAATAGTCCCGGAGTCGATTGCGGTGAACCGCTTTAGCCCGTATAATGTTAGCATTATCGCACCAAAGAATCCGAATAAATCGTACCGCAGCTTGGTCAAGAGACGAAAGGACGCGATCTTGCATCTGTTTTCTGGTAGTAGGTTAGGATTTCAACAAGTGCCGCAGGAGTCTAGCAGACGCTCTTCAAATGAGATAGTATAATAGTTTGTCTTGTAACAATAGTTTGAGTAATTCTCATGGCGGTTCCTAAGAAGAAAACTTCCAGATCTAGACGTGATATGCGGAAAGCGCATTGGAAGGGCAAAGCCAGACTGCAAGCTGAAAAAGCCCTTTCCCTCGGTAAATCGATTTTGACAGGTCGTTCTGAGAGCTTTGTCTATCCGAGTGACGAAGAAGAAGAGGACGACGAAGAATAAGGCGGTTTACCAAAAATTGCCGCACACGCCCCTACCTTCAGGTATGGGGATATAAGGCTCTTTCTAATGCTATAATAACTCTACTGGCAGGGTATTCAACC
>NZ_LATL02000292.1 GCF_000972705.2 Limnoraphis robusta CS-951
GTCTCTAATGTAAATTGGGCATGGGAGCCTATTGAATTGGATTCTCAGATCGACTGCTAATCTAAAATTTACTACACCCGACTCAACTTGAACCCTGAGTTTCATCCCTCAAATCCATGAGTACCTCCATTTATCCGGGCATGATCCTGCGAAACCATTATCACATTATGCGCCAATTGGGGCATGGTGGTTTTGGACGCACCTACTTAGCAGAAGATCAGTATCGGTTTAACGAACTATGTGTGTTAAAGGAATTCGCCCCGCAAGTTCAAGGAAGTTATGGCTTGCAAAAGTCTCAAGAACTCTTTGAACGAGAAGCCCAAATTCTCTATCAACTCAAACATCCGCAAATTCCTTGTTTTCGAGAACTGTTCCGTGAGAAAATTGATGGCAAGGGTTATTTGTTTGTCGTTCAAGATTATGTCAAGGGTTCAACCTATCGAGAATTAATCACCCAATACAAAAGCCAGGGAACTCGCTTCAGTGAACTGGAAGTGACACAAGTTATGTTGCAGCTATTACCTGTGCTGCAATACATTCACTCTCATGGGGTGATTCATCGCGATATCTCTCCCGATAATGTGATTCGACGTCAAGCTGATGGATTACCGGTTTTGATTGATTTTGGAGGTGTAAAACAGATTAAAGCCAAGGTTGATTCTGAATTGGGTGTTCGTCAGCTTCCGCCCAGTCCTGCGACTCGTTTGGGAAAACTGGGTTATGCTCCCGAAGAACAAATGCAGATGGGAATTGCTTCTCCTCACAGTGATTTGTATAGCTTGGCGGCGACGATGGTGGTTATGTTGACCGGAAAAGAACCCCAGCATCTGATTGATAGTTATCATCTCACCTGGAATTGGCGATCGCAAGCAACAGTCAATCCGAAGTTAGCCGCAATTTTGGATAAAATGTTGGCGTACAAACCCGAGGATCGCTATCAAAGCGCCTCGCAAGTCCTACAAGCGCTCAACGATACCCCAGTTGTACTCCCTCATATTCCCACACAAACCCCGCCGGAGATCGATCATTTGCCTGTGGTGTTAACCCAGCCTCCGCCCGTAGAAATGCCAATTCCTACCCCTATTGCTGCGACTCCAAACACAGTTCTCCAAAAAACCCAATATCAATGGCTGAAACTTCCCTGGAATTTATCTTCAACTTGGAGAACGGTACTGTTAGTCACGGTTTCTATGGTGGTTATGGGGGGAATTGGTTGGATGAGTGGTTCTTACTGGATGAATCGCCTCCCCAAATCAGAAGATAGCCAATTTACAGCGATGGGTGAACTGCAACGTCAGGAGTTTATCCAAAATCGCCGTCAAGAGTTAGGTGTCGATTATCAATATTTGATTGAACTGGTGAATGAGGAATTTTATCATCGTTATCCCACTCAAAGGGGCCGAACGTTAACGTCTGATTCTGCTGATGCTTCCTGGCGAAAACGATGGGATAAAACGGCTTATGATGTGTTAAATCGACTCGCTGTAATTAGTGATGAATCTCGCCGTAAATTAGGACAGTACACCGTCGCTGATCTTGAACAGTGGAAGAGGGATGCCGATGCGTTAAATTTAAGTAGTCGTGCCTTAGAAGATTTATCGGATGCTCGATTTTTCTATTTATTTTCTGAACAACCTCGTGGTCAAAATTTACTGGATTTGCCTATTGGTCAGGTTTGGCAAGCCTTAAGTGCGGATCAATTAAAGTTGTTACAGCAAGGGCAGAATCTAAAAGAGGTTCAGTTTGATGAGAATGCCAGCAATAAACTGATACAAGGAGTCTTACAACCGGGTGAGGGAAAAGTCTATATTGCTTGGCTAAAACGGAAGCAAAATTTACGGATAAAATTAAACGTGCCACAGAAATCTACTTTTCTTTCTGTCTATACTCCGAGTCGCCGCAAAAAAGCTAAAACAATACTGGAAGATGCGAGACTTCAGAGTTGGTCAGGACAGTTAGATGATACAGGTTATTATGAAATTGTCGTAGTTTCTGATTCCAAAGAGCCGATTAATTATGAGTTGATTCTCGACGTTGAATAAGGTTATCTAAAATCCTTAAATGTTGGCTATAGATGATTGATAGGGAGTTTTTACAGTGATCAGTCTTGTAGGGGTAATTCATGAATTACTCCTACCAGTTATATCATGGCCGGATAATTAGTGATAAAAAACTTTCTCATAATCCTCCTCTTTCTTCTTCTTGATTTCCTCCTGACTCCTGACTCCTGACTCCTGACTCCTCTGTCGTTTTTCTTCTTCTTGATTTCCTCCTGACTCCTGACTCCTGACTCCTGACTCCTCTGTCGTTTTTCTTCTTCTTGATTTCCTCGGTGACTCGGTGACTCGGTGACTCCTGACTCCTCTGTCGTTTATTTATAGGGGTTAAATAAATCCCCAGTCACTTTTGTGCAACCAGGGATTGAATATTATTTGTACTAAAAATTAAACTTCCTTCGATCTTTTTGAGTTTGAATCAGTTGTTGTTCTAGACTGTCCCAATCTTCTTGTTCGATCAGATGAATCAATCCATCTAGACTACTCCGATAAGCTTGAAGCGATCGCAATAAAGCCGTTCGATTATACCGCGCCATCATCACCCCCAACTCCGGATTTCCACCCCCCACACGACTGGTATCCCGAAAGCCGGAACTCGCTAATTGTTGAGCCAGTTGTTGAACGTTGACATCTTCTTCTGCGGTTAAAGCCGCAATTAAACTCGCACTGACAGTAACAGGTAAATGAGAAATCCAAGCCACCGTTTTATCATGATCTTGGGGTGAACATTGATAGACTTTTGCTTGTAATAAATGAGCAATTTGAGTCACAATTTCCAAGTCATAATTTGATGTCGTTTCCGTCGGCGTGATCACATAGGGGTTCCCCAGAAATAAATTTTTTTTAGCAGCTTCTATGCCACTTTCAGCCGTTCCCGCCATTGGATGTCCGCCCACAAAATGGGGCCAAAGTTTAGAAAGAGTTTCAACGATGGGCTGCTTAACCGAACCGACATCTGTTACAATAGTGGTCGGTTTAAGATAGGGAATTAACTGTTCAAGTGTGGAAGCGATCGCCGCAATCGGCGTACAAATAAACACAACATCAGCACGAGCCATCAAAGACAAATCGACACTCGCCTCATCGACAACACCCATCGCGATTGCCTTTTCACAAGTGCTAGAATGACGACTCACGCCTAAAACCCGATACGCTTGCCCGTGTGAGGGATAATTGTCAGCCTGCAATTGTATCAATTTGGGTTGAATCGAACATAAATCCAACCCCATTGAACCGCCAATTAAACCCAAGCCAACAATGCCAATATTCATTTGAGACTGTACAGATTTAATCAAGATTTATAGTCTTTAATTTAACTCATATTTCAACTCAATTATCAAGAATAATCCGGAATTGTAGTCTCCCCGTAGGCAGTCAAATTTTTTTGATATAATAGATACTTGATGACAACCTGTTTTTTACTCGGAAAACTTTCAGGCATGAATGCCGAAGAACTGATTCAAAGCTATCAATCCGGGGCAAGAGATTTTAGTGCGATCCTGCTTTGTGAAGCCAATCTCAGTCGTGCTGTTCTCTCGGGAGCCAACTTCTCTCAAGCCGTCCTCAGCATTACCAATCTCAGCGGCGCTAATCTCAGTGGGGCTAACCTCTCGAGAGCCAAACTCAACGTCGCCAAATTAAGCGGCGCCAACCTTTCCCAAGCCAATCTCAATGGCGCAGTCCTGAATGTTGCCAATCTGATTCGAGCAGATCTCAGTCACGCCACCCTGATCAATGCCTCTTTGATCCGTTCAGAGTTGATCCGCGCCGATCTCAGTTACGCCATTTTAACCTCCGCAAACCTCAGTGAAGCCGATCTGCGCGAAGCCACCCTGCGACAAGTTGATCTGCGACAGGCAAACCTCAACAACGCCAATCTGCGAGATGCCGTTTTGATCGCCAGCAACTTAGAAGGAACCAGCCTCCACGCCGCCGATCTCAGTCGAGCCGACTTGCGTGGCGCCAATCTCGTCAACGCCGAACTCCGCCAGGTGAACCTCAGCCAAGCCAATTTAAGCGGAGCCAACCTCAAAGGCGCGAATTTGCGTTGGGCAGACTTAAACGGAGCCGATCTGCGGGGTGCCAACCTAGAACAAGCGCGACTCAGTGGAGCAAGTTTGTATGGAGCCGATCTCAGCCATGCCAGCTTACTCTATACCAACTTAATTCATGCCGATCTCACCCAAGCCAACCTCACCGGAGCAGACTGGACAGGAGCCGATCTCACCGGAGCCGCCCTCACAGGCGCAAAACTCTACGACGTCTCTCGATTTGAAGTCAAAGCCGACGAGATCACCTGTGATTGGGTAGACGTCAGTCCCAACGGCGACGGAAGTCAAGTTCTTCGGTTTAGCGCTCAAGAAGCCTACCAATTTTTTAACGCCACTTCCCCAATGGTAGAAATTAGCATAGATGCGGCGCTCGATGCGGATGCTCACTGCGCCCTAGCAGATGCTTATCGCTACATTTTCCGCCATAGCCCGATGATCAATCGCCCTCCCAGTATAGAGGTCAGTTCGAGGCGAACAACTTTATCGTTTAGGATAGAAAGGGACGAACAACTATTCCCCACCGCTTATGTTGTCATTCTTCCCTTTCAAGATGCAGTTCCTACTCAACAAAGCATTCGGAATCTGGTTCAGATGCTCGGCTCTGAAAATTTCATCAGCTTGAGCGTTCGACACTCCCATCAAATCGGAAAATTGGTGAGCGAAATCAAACAACAACTCGATCAGATCTCCGACTTAAAATTACGCTCCCAATCCCTATCCCAACCAGAAAGTACCCAAGCTTTCTTTGCTTCTCCCACTCGGACAACCCTGAGAAACTTTCACAATCGAACCCTCAAAATTCATAGCCATCCTCAATTTGGACGAAGCTTACTTAATGTGCCAGAACTCATCAACTCCTCGGGATACTCCCAAGAGAAATATTTTGAGATGATGGCTCCCTCATTAGAAAATCTCGCCGACTTTCTCACCTTCTCCAATCAAGTTGAGATGTGAGGAGGACAGAAGAACCCTGATGAAATTAACACTTCAACCGTTGAACCAATTTAGTACAGGATAAATGGGTGGTTATGGCACAGGAACTCGTAAAAATCTATAGCTTAGTCAAAAAATATAAGGAAGGAGAACGGAATTTTACGGGTATCAACCTCAACGAAGCCAATTTGAGCCGAATTAACCTCAGTCAAGCTAATTTGAGCGATGCGTCCCTGTGTGTTACCAACTTGAGCGCCGCCGATCTCACCGGGAGCAATTTGAGTCGGGCTAATCTTAATGTCGCTCGCTTGAGTCAAGCCAACCTCAGCCATGCGAACCTGACGAGAGCTACCCTAAATGTGGCTAACTTAGTCCGAGCCGATTTAAGCGATGCTACCTTAGTTGAAGCCTTAGCCATTCGCTCAGAACTAATTCGAGCCAGACTCAACAACGCCAACCTCACCAAAGCCAACCTCAACGGCGCCGACTTGCGAGAAGCCCGAGTCGAACAGACAAACTTTTCTCAAGCTAATCTCAGTGGGGCGAACCTGCGAGGGGTGTCAGGCGTCTCAGCCAATCTGCAAAAAGCCGACTTACGCCGAGCCAATTTAGTCAAAGCCAATTTACCCAAAGCCAATCTCAGTCACGCTGAGATGCGACAAGCCAACCTAACTTATGCTGATTTGCGACAAGCCAATTTGACAGGGGCGAATTTACGATGGGCTGATCTACGCGGCGCTAATTTAACAGGGGCGAATTTAAACGGGGCGAACCTATCTGGGGCGAATTTAAGCGGGGCGAATTTGCATCGAGTCAGTTTAGCCAAAGCCAGTCTCGTTCATGTGGATTTAACCCAAACGAATTTAATTAAAGCCGATTGGATGGGCGCTGATATTTCCGGTGCCACCTTAACCGGAGCGAAACTTTATGAAGTTCCTCGATTTAATTTAAAAGCCGAAGATATCACCTGTGAATGGGTTGATCTCAGTCCTAACGGTGATCATACCCTGGTTTATCACTTTACACCTGAAACCCTCAAAAAGTTTTTTAATCAAGTTCTCCCCACTGTGCAGGTGATTGTTGATGCTCCCTTAGATATTGAGGCGAATTTACGACTCGCTCAAACTTACCATTGCATCGCCCAAGAATATTCGATTCTCAAACATCCCCCCAGCATTGACACCGACATCCGCCGCACTGTGATTACTTTTCGCATCGATCACGAAGAATATTTATTCTCAATGGGATGCTTGGCAATTTTTCCTTTTGATGATGCCAACAAGACTCAAAAAAATATTGTCAATCTGGTGAGGAATTTACAAGATTTCAGCGAAAAAAATCCAAACCAACTGCGCGTTTTAGCCGCGATGGGTGAAGTGATTTCTAAAGCTCACGATCTCAAACAGGTTGTACGTTCTGTGCGATCAGAGCAAATTCCTCAATTTTTCCACCGTCCCACCCAAACGATTTTAACTAATTCCAGTCAAAAACAGTTAATCGTCTACACTCATAGCGATTTCGGGAAACGCTTTAAACCCTCCGTCGCTGATCGAGAAATGGAAAATCATCACAGCAAACAGCTTGAACCCCTGTTACTCGATGTCGAACAGGTGATTGATTTTATCGATAGTTTTGACTATCTTAGTTAAAAGTCAAGGTTAATTCAGGGATACTGCTCTTGCTTAGTCTCTTGGCAATCTCTTGATTGAGGTAGAAGCTCATAATTTATTGCAAAATTTTCTGCGATCGCAAGGCAGAGCATCATGGCCTCATTATCTGACAATGGCCAGGTTAGTGGCTAGAGCCTTGCGATTAGGCCGGAGTGCCTTAATTCAGACGGGTGTAGCCCCAGGGAGTCACCATCATTCCTATCGCTTCAGTTATCTGATTCCCGTCTTGATTTGGTCTGAACCCGTGTTGATTGTTGCACCAGAATGGCTGTTAACGGAGCTACAACAGGAAGAAATTCCCCAATTGTTTCAATCGCAAGCAATCGACCACTCTCAGCTTGAGCAATCGATCATTCGGGGCGATCGCTGGCCTGAAGAATCCAACTTTCAGGGGGTTTTACTCACCACTCCCCAGGAATGGTTAAGCGATCGCTTAGGGGAAAGACAGCAGTTTCCGGCTGATATTCCAACCATTATTGATGGGGTTGATGACTTAGAAGCCTGGACGAGTGAACAACTCACCGCCTGTATTCAACCCCAGGATTGGACCGAACTTTTAGAAGCCCAACCCCAAAAAACAGACAAGATCCGCGAAGCGAAAATTCACCTGACAAAAGCCATTTTTCAACGTCCCCCCAATCCCTACCACTGTCATTTATTGGATCACTCAGAACAAGCCATTCTAGAGCCACTCTACAAGGATTGGGTGGAGATTGAGCAATCCTCTATAACTTCCCCCAACGACAGCCTCACGCCTCAATATCCCCAGGCTTGGAATCAATTTTGGCAGCAATGGCAAACCGAAGAACAATTACGATGGGTACAAGTCGATCGCGATCAAGGGACTTTCTCTGTATACTGTAGTCCGGTGGAAGTTCGTTCTTTCCTCAGTTCCGTTTGGCCTTTACAGCCCGTTGTTTTGATTGGGGGAGCGCTAGATTTACAGAAAACCGCCCCCGCTTATCGTCAGTTAGTGGGACTCGGGGAGATCACTTGTGTGAAGTTTTCACCCGATCGCAATTCCCAATTGATTCAACTTTATTTACCCAAACGCCTCCCTTTACCCAATACTCCTGGATTTCAAGGGGCTTTAATTGAGGAAATTCGCGGCTTACTTTGTATGAGTATTGCAATAGAGGGATTAACGGTGTTATTGATTGAAGATACACCCCTGAAAACTCAGATCGGAGCCGTGTTTGCGGCGGAATTTGGTTCACGAGTGCAAGTTGAAACGACTAAACTGGATCAGCAGGGAATTTTAGTCACAGGTTGGGAATTTTGGCGAAAACATCAGGGAAAACTTCCCTCCCCTCATTTACTGGCGATCGCCACTTTACCTTTACCCTCATTAGAACATCCCCTGGTTGCAGGGCGAGTCTCTCACTACAAACAAAACCGTCTCGACTGGTTTCGGCTTTATCTACTTCCGACGGCTTTAAATGAGTTACAACGGGCTGTTGCACCTGTGCGAGATTGTCAAGGGGTTGTGGCGTTATTTGATAGTCGAGTTTTGCATCGCAGCTATGGTGAACAGGTGTTAGCCGCGTTGAGTCCATACGCTCGCATTGATTATTTAGATACAACTTGGTTTAATCGTTTAGATTGAGAGTCAAGCTGGGTGTAGGGTGAAAGAATTAGATTTCTGAAGCATAAATCAAGGGTAATTTTACCGAAAAAGTCGTGCCAACTCCCACCTCACTTTCAACGAAAATATCACCCCCATGCGCTTCTACACAGCGTTTAACAATCGCTAATCCTAAACCTGTACCGGAAATTTTCCCAACATTACTCGCCCGATGAAAAGCCTGAAATAATTTAACCAAATCATGGTGTGGAATACCAATGCCATGATCAATCAGATTAAAAATAGCAAAATTATCTTGAGCAATCACTTCTAACCGAATGATACCACCTTGAGGAGAATATTTAATCGCATTGGCGAACAAATTACTAAAAATATGTCGTAACAAGCTTTCATCCCAAAGCGTCTCTGAAAAATCGCCTTGAATTTTCAACTCAACTTGATGCAGAGAACTAACTTCAAGTCGGGCTTCTTCGACTAATTGTTGACAAAAAGATTCTAAATCCAAAGAAGTGGGTAAACACTCTAATCGATCAACATCGGCTCGACCGACTAAAATCACTTCATCTAACAACTGTACTAAATTTTTACCCGCAGAACGAATGCGTTGAAAAATCGAGCGTTTTTGCTCTTTCGTTAAATTAGGTTCCCAATCTCGGAGCAATTCTGTTGAGAGTAAAATGGTACTCAAGGGGTTGCGAAAGTCGTGAGACATCATCGAAACAAATTCTGAGGTGAGTTGATGTTGTTCTTTGGCTTTCACCAACTCTACCGTCTGTTCTTTCACCCGATGGGATAAGGCTTGATTGACTTCCCGTAATGATTCCATTGCTTGTTTTCGTTCAATCGCATAACGTAGAGAACGAACTAAGGTTTCTACACTCACTTGTCGTTTCACCAGATAATCTTGCGCTCCCTGTCGCACAGCTTCCAGGGCGAGTTCATCATCGTTATTGTTGGTCAGCACGACAATCGGAACGCTAGGAGCATTACTCAGCAAGGGTTTTAGTGAGTTAAGTCCTTGGCTGTCTGGTAAAGTCAAGTCGAGTAATATGACATCATAGGAAAGGGCTTGTGGGTGAGTCAGTAGATTGATTCCCTCTGTCAGTCGCTTCACATGAACTAAATTACAGGGGTCTAGCTTGGAACCTCTGAGCAATTCTTGCAGCAAGCGGGCTTCGGCCAAGCTATCTTCTATCAACAGGATGTTTACCGAACTTGCAGGCATAATTTCCTTTCTTTTCCCCTCATGCTCCTTATTCTAGCCGGGACAAGATTTGAGAATTTACCCCTTAAGCGTTGATCTTAAAGGGTTTTTTTCAAAAAAGAAATAGGAAAAGTTTGATTTCCCTGATTAATCCCCTTAAGATCTGCTTCTTTGTTTAAGAAATACCCTATTCAGGGGGAAGAGTCGCTATTTTCAGCCAAAATTCCTCAATCCCTTTAACAATCTCAAACAACTGACTGAGGTTGCGAGATTTTGTGATGTAACAGTTGACGTGCAGGTTGTAGCTTTGGGAAATATCATCATCATTTTTAGAGGTCGTTAAAACCACCACCGGAATGCGTTTTAAGCTGGGATCAGCTTTGATTTCCGCTAACACTTCCCGCCCGTCTTTACGAGGCAAATTCAAATCCAGCAGAATTAAATCAGGTCGGGGAGCATCACTATACTCCCCTTCCCGGTGCAGATAAGACATCGCATCCATCCCATTTCTGACCGTCACGACTTCGTGAGCAACGGTACTACGTTTTAAGGCTTCTTGAATCAAGCGAATATCGCCTCGATTATCCTCAACTAAAAAGATGATTTTGGGTCTTTCCTGCGCTTCGCCGCTCACGCGCTTGTCCTCCCACTGGAATGGTAAAGTAGAATGTAGCACCCTGACCGAGTTCAGACTCAACCCAGATTCGACCTCGATGACATTCAACAATTTTTTTACAAATCGCTAAACCCATCCCGGTACCGGGATATTCATCGCGAGTGTGCAGACGTTGAAAGATAATAAAGATGCGTTCAGCAAATTGAGGGTCTAGACCTATGCCATTATCTTTGACTGAAAACAGCCAAGCATCTTCAAGTCGTTGCGCTCCGATATAGATTTCCGGGGGAACTGAACTGCGGAACTTGATGGCGTTACCGATTAAGTTTTGAAACAACTGCATCAACTGGGTTCTATCCGCCATTACCGTTGGCATGGGTTCGGATGTGATAATTGCACGGGTTTCACTAATCCGTCCTCGCAGGTTGCTCAGAGCGCGTTCTAGGGCGGTTCCGACGGAGGTGAGTTCAAATTCGACGCCTTGAATATCGACTTTAGAGTAGGCTAACACATCATCAATTAGGGTTTGCATCAGACTCACTCCTTCCACCGCAAATTCGATGAATTCTTTGGCGTCTTCGTCGAGTTCTTCTTCATAGCGCATCTCTAATAGCTGCACATAGTTGGCGACTTGATTAAGCGGTTCTTGCAAGTCGTGAGAGGCGACATAAGCAAACTTTTTCAATTCGGCGTTTGAACGTTCGAGATCATGGGCCAGTTGTGCGAGTTCATCAGCTTGGCGAAGTACGATATTAATCATCGCTTTTCGCAGTTCTAAGGCGGCATTAATTTCGACGGGTTTCCAGGGTAAAGATTTGAGTTTAACCGTTTCTTTCCACAGTTCAAAGGATTTACGCGGTGATAACTGCACAATTCCTTCGGAGTGAGTCGCTTCAATGGCTTTGGCTGGATCTCCTCCCCAGTTAACGGTTTGAATGACTTCGGGGCGGAACCATAAGACATAATTGCGTTCAGAAATGGTAATGGCGAGTAACCCACTGGCGACGTCTTTGAAGCGTTCCGCATCGGAATAAATACGCGGCAAAGAATCACTGAAAAAGAGTTCTTTTTCGGTATTTTTCTTCAGCCACTGCACTAAATAGTTGAGATCTTCTTCTTTCGGTGTCGCGCCGAGGGTTGTCCATTGTCCCGCAAAGTAAATCGCCGCGCCCTGAGCGTTGGTTACGTCTAGAAGATTGGGTTGATGATGAAGTAAACCTTCGATAAAGTTGGTTTCTTGAGACATGAAATCAATCAAAGCTGACCGAATATAAGTCAGTTTCATCCGATAGTCATAGTCTTCGGTTTCTTCACGAGAAGACAGTTCTGAGAAGATCACTCGACCTAAAAATTCGCAAGCTTTCCGCAATTCATAGGAGACAAATTTGGGGGTACGATGATGACAAGCAATTAAACCCCACAGTTCACCATCTTTAATCAATGAGATGGTTAAAGAAGCACCAACCCCCATATTGTGCAGGTATTGTAAATGACAACCTGAAGCACTTCTGAGGCTAGAAAAGGTTAAATCGAGTGGACGTTCTAGGATGGGGTTTTTATAAGGAAATAAGGCGACAGCTTCGGCGTGAGCATCTGGGATAATTCTAATCCAATTAGAACTCAAGAGTTTTCGAGCGGGTTTGGGAATATCAGACTCAGGATAGTGTAATCCGAGATAGGGTTCTAATTCTTCTATTTTTTCTTCGCCGACAACAACGCCATGTCCTTCTTCATCAAATTTGTACAGCATCACGCGATCAAATCCCGTTACTTTTCGGACTTCCTGCACAATAATTTGACAAAATTCATGTAAACTTGAGGTTTCTTCGAGTTGGTTAATTGACATTCGAGCCAGGTGATAAAAGCTCAAAAAGGGAATGTTTTCTTGAGAGGTGGCAGGTTCGAGTTCCAGAATTAAAAATCCATCAGGATTGCGATGAAAGACTCCATCAAATACGACGTAATCATCGCCTTTAATCCTCATCCAGATTTTGGTAGGATTGATATAATCTAAGGTTTCTTGAGATAATCCGGCTTGAATTCGTTCAATTTGAAAGGGATCGAGGAGATCATCTAAGGTTTTCTCTAGCATCTGTTCGGGAGAAATCCCAAAAACAGAACGAGTATTTGTACTAACTTGTAAGATTTTGAGGTGGGGTTCTTCTAAGACGAGAAGGACGCCGTGCGGTTGAACTTGACCTGAATGTTTAATCGGTTCTTCATCCAAACGAGTTAAGTTCTGAACTTGCAATGCTAAATCGAGATCTGTCATCATTCACCTCCAGCATTAATTAATTACGGATGCAATGTAGAGCTTTAATTATAGATTTTTTACCAATGAATGTCTTCAAACTCTGAGGGTTTATCTGTGAGCTTATACCGAGCAATCCTCCAAAATTGACCCTGTGTTTTCAAATCTTAATTAGTTGTCATTTAACGTTTTGAAAAACAAAGGGGTTCAATTCAACACGCTTCGGGAGAAATATTGTTCGATAGACTGCCTCATTTCTAACTAATTGTTAGTATACCACACCCCAGAATTCTGCTTGAGTTATCAATTCTTTAGAAAAGATTAAAAGCTAAAAATTGCTATAAATAAATTGTTGTGAATTAAAATCACAAATTTTTGATAAAACTTTATATAGCAAAAGGCAAAAGGCAAAAGGCAAAAGGCAAAAGGCAAAAGGCAAGAGCGCAAACTTGCGACTCGGCGGAATAGTCGAGAGCAAAGTTTGTAAGAGAGGCAATCTTGCAAGAGGTAAAAGGCAATCGCAGCGATCTTGTAAAAGCCAATATAAGATTACAAATATGTACCTCATGCCTGTGAGAAACGCTATAATCAAAAAAATCAAATAGAACGAAGAAAAGAAAACGCGCCTTAGCGCGTCTCTACATCAAGTCAGTGACGATTTAGCGTTGGCTGTTGAGTCGCTTAGAAATTTGACTAATAATGCCACTCAAAATCGCTCCCCCCATCAAAATCCCTAAAGCTGGGGTAAAAACAGGTTCCCAGAGTTTATACCAGAGGTCTAAACCTAATGATAAATCAAGAGAACGTCCTACAACCGCGAGCACTAACCAAAAAAAGCTGAATAAAACCAGGAAAACATCAAACACTAACAAGCGATTTAACCAAGTGAGAAATAATTCTTTCATCAAATCAGTTGGATTCGGTTACAATCTTAGTCAGTTTACCATTTTTAGGTTAGGTAAAGTCTATAATTAACTCAAGTTTTGCTAAAACTTTCTGAGTCATTCCCTTGCCGAGAGAGAAACATTCCGATGAAACTTCCAGCGACTTGGGCTGTTCCTGATCAAATCCGCTATCGATTGGGTCAAAAAAGTGCCGGGAAACAACGAGCAATGATAGCCGATGGTCATCTTGTCTTGATTTTACCGAAAAAATGGGTTGAAAGCCCCGTCCTTCTAGGACGGCTTTTTGTGGTATAATTACGTCAGTGAGTTGAACGTAAAAATGCTGGTATTTGAGGCCAAGCTGGAAGGAACGAATGAGCAGTATCAATCGCTGAATGAGGTGATTAGAACGGCTCGTTTTGTTCGTAATGCTTGCCTGAGATACTGGATGGATAACCGCGATATTGGCAGATATGAGTTGAGTGCTTATTGTGCTGTACTTGCTGCGGATGAGAATTTCCCTTGGGTGGACAAACTCAATTCTATGGCTCGACAAGCTTCTGCTGAAAGAGCATGGAGTGCAATTGCTAGATTTTTTGATAATTGCAAGAAAAACAAGCCAGGGAAGAAAGGTTATCCACGCTTCAAAAAAGAACAAACTCACGGAAGTGTTGAGTACAAAACCAGTGGTTGGAAGCTTTCTGCTGACAGAAGATACATCACTTTTACTGATGGCTTCAAAGCAGGAACTTTCAAACTTTGGGGAACTCGTGACTTGCATTTTTACCAGTTGAAACAGTTCAAAAGAGTGCGGGTCGTTCGTCGTGCTGATGGGTATTATACCCAGTTTTGTATTGACCAAGAGCGAGTTGAAAGGCGAAAGCCAACAGGCAAAACTATTGGTATTGACGTGGGATTGAACCACTTCTACACCGATAGTAATGGGGAAACAGTTGCAAATCCCCGACACCTTCGTAAAAGCGAAAAGGCTTTGAAACGGCTGCAACGCCGATTTTCTAAGACTAAAAAAGGTTCTAAAAACAGAGCCAAGTTGAGAAATCAACTTGCTCGTAAACACCTCAAAGTAAGTCGCCAGCGTAAAGACTTTGCTGTAAAAACAGCAAGGTGCGTAGTGAAGTTTAACGACCTCGTGGTGTATGAAGATTTGCAGGTGCGAAATATGCTCAAGAATCATCGCTTGGCTAAATCGATTAGTGATGCTTCGTGGTCGTTGTTCCGGCAATGGGTTGAGTATTTTGGCAAAGTGTTTGGAGTAGTAACTATTGCAGTCCCACCCCACTACACTTCGCAGAACTGTTCTAATTGTGGTGCAGTAGTTAAAAAATCCCTTAGTACCAGAACTCATATATGTCCTGATTGTGGACATACCCAAGACCGGGACCAGAATGCAGCACGGAACATATTAGAAAAAGGTCTAAGTACGGCGGGTCACGTCGGAACTAACGCCTCTGGAGACATCGACCTCTGCGTGGGTGGAGAAATCCCTCCAAGTAAGTCGAGTCGTGGAAAGAGGAAGCCCAAGAAGTGATTCTTGGAATCCCCGTACCTTCAGGTGGGGGAGGATGTCAAAATCAGCCCGAGAAGCAATTCCCGAAGATCGCGATTTAATTGATTTCCGAGATGAAACTTACGAGATCGAACGTTCTTTAGATTTATAGCAGAGAAAGAGTTGATTAGGACACTGTTTTTCTGTCAAATCCTTTTATGATAAAGGTTTCAATTCTGTCTCCTGTCTCCTGTCTCCTGATTTCTGCTATACTCTATCAAAATTCTAAAAATGCTCTCGATTTTGCGATGGCAAAAAAAGCAGAAGAACAAACGCGATTAAGTTTAGAATCCCTGCGTTCAGCCAATCGACTTAATCTTTTAGCCTCTATTTTCTTTCCTTTAACCGCCATTTCCTGTGTGTTTGGGATGAATTTGTCTTCGGGACTCGAAACACAATCGCCAGTCCTTTTTTGGATGGTATTTATATCAGGAATTTTCCTGGGATTAATCGTGCGAAATTGGGTCTTAACAGGTTCTTTATCTAACCCCAATATTTCCAAAAAAAGATCCTGAACGGTTGAGAACGCTGCCCCATTAAACAGAGTTGTATTGCGATCGCCGATTGGGATATTGTATAATAGGTGACTGCATAGAGGGAAAAAATCTGATTGTCCGTCTCGTTTGATGTAAAGTTTAGTAACAAGTCTTATTAAAATGTTTAGAATTCGCCACAAACCGGGTGAGAGCTTTACCCTTAAAATTTAAAGCAATGTGTACAAGATTGTTGAGTGTAACTCCTGGGCTTTTAAAGGAGTTTCGTCTCGAAGAAAGTCTTTTGAGTGCTAACGAAAACTCGATAGACTCAACAAAAAGACTCATTTGCCCAAATATTCCCCTTTGCCAACTCTGGGGGGAAAAAAGAATCGTAACAAGGAGGTTCTAAAGTGAATAACCTGCAAAAATATCGTTTCAGTTGCACCCTGACCTTTGGTGATATTTACGGTCAAATTATGATTTGGCTGATTGTCATCTTTCTGACCTTAGCTTCTGCTTTAGCATTGTGGAGTACCTCTGGCCAAATCTACGCCTTAGCAACTGTGGGTTTAATTGTAGTCCTCTCTCTACCGTTCCTGCTGTTTGCATTTGTCACCACTCTACTCAACCATATTGAGATGACCCCCATCGACTCCACCGAGGAACAACTCTCCGAAGCTCAAGATATTATGACACGACCCGCACAAGCCGCAGGCTAGAGTTGAGCGTCATTTTAGGGGAACTGTAATTCAGTCGGTCATTTCTGAGTGCCAATCTTTTTTCTTTCTTAAAACTTCCCTGTTTTTAGATAGGGAGGTTTTTCTGTGAGTCAACATAGAAGAACGAGGAGAACTCTATTTAACGATTCGTCAACTATGTTAGAACATGATGTCATAATTGTCGGTGGGGGTTTAGCGGGAAGTCGGGCTGCGGTAGAAATCGCTCGAATGAACCCCAGTCTCAACATTGCGATGGTCGCCAAAACCCATCCCATCCGTTCCCATTCCGTTGCGGCTCAAGGGGGAATTGCCGCTAGCTTGAAAAATGTTGATACCGCCGACAGTTGGGAAGCTCATGCTTTCGATACTGTCAAGGGTTCAGACTACCTCGCTGACCAAGATGCCGTCGAAATTCTCGCCCAAGAAGCCCCAAATGTGATTATCGACCTCGAACACATGGGCGTGCTGTTTTCTCGCCTAGAAGACGGTCGCATCGCTCAACGGGCTTTTGGCGGTCACACCCATAATCGCACCTGTTACGCCGCCGATAAAACAGGTCACGCCATTCTCCACGAACTGGTGAATAATTTACGCCGCTACGGGGTGCAAATTTACGATGAATGGTATGTTATGCGTCTGATTTTAGAAGACGCCCAAGCCAAAGGCGTTGTCATGTACAACATCGAAAATGGCGAAGTTGTGGTTGTGCGGGCTAAGGCGGTAATGTTTGCCACAGGTGGTTATGGACGCGCGTTTAACACCACGTCAAATGATTATGCCTCGACAGGTGACGGGTTGGCGATGTCAGCGCTGTCGGGAGTGCCATTGCAAGATATGGAATTTGTGCAGTTCCATCCAACGGGATTATATCCGGTAGGGGTGCTAATTTCTGAGGCGGTTCGGGGTGAAGGGGCTTATTTGAGGAATAGCGAGGGGGAACGCTTCATGGCGCATTACGCCCCCAGTAAAATGGAGTTGGCACCTCGTGATATTACTTCTAGGGCAATTACTCTAGAAATTCGCGCCGGACGAGGCATTCATCGAGATGGCAGCGCTGGCGGGCCGTTTATTCACCTGGACTTGCGTCATCTCGGACGAGAAAAAATAATGAGTCGCATTCCCTTTTGTTGGGAAGAAGCCCATCGGTTGGTGGGGATAGATGCAGTCCATGAACCGATGCCTGTTCGTCCAACGGTTCACTATTCAATGGGGGGAATTCCCACAAATACCGATGGTCAGGTGATTATTGGGCCGGGGTTGCCTGTTGATTTTAAGTTTGACTCCAAAGCGGGGTCTATGACTCCTCGTAATAATCTTGTTGATGGTTTTTTTGCAGCAGGAGAAGCGGCTTGTGTATCGGTTCATGGCGCTAACCGTTTGGGGAGTAATTCGTTACTTGAATGTGTGGTTTATGGACGAAGAACGGGGGCGGCTATTGCTCAATTTGTTGAGGGGCGGAAGTTGCCGGATGTTGATGAAGGGCGTTATCTTCAGGATGCAAAAGAACAAATTCAAGCGTTATTAGACCGACGGGGGAGTTATCGAATTCAGCAAATTCGTCAAGAATTTCAAGATACGATGACCGAACATTGTGGGGTATTTAGAACTCAAGAGGTAATGAAGGAAGGATTAACTAAAATTCTGCAATTACAAGAGAAATATCAACAGATTTATCTCGATGACCAAGATAATGTTTGGAATACGGAGATTATTGAGGCGTTGGAATTGCGGAGTTTAATGATAGTGGGTCAGATGATTTTGACTTCGGCGTTAAACCGTTTAGAAAGTCGAGGGGCGCACAGTCGAGAGGATTATCCAAAACGGGATGATACTAATTTCCTCAAGCATACGTTAGCCTATTATTCACCTGCTGGCATTGATTTGTCTTATCGTCCGGTGAGTATTACTCGGTTTGAACCCTTAGAACGGAAGTATTAAGGTGTTAAATTCCCCCCTGCTATATTTTCTGGGGGGTGAATATTCATATTGTTTCCAGTCGAGTATAATAGCAAATACTCAGTTTCAGATTGGATATGATCAATCAACTTTCTATTTGCTTCGATGAAAACAAGAAATTTCCCTATACAAACTACACTCGTAATGACTTTAACATTCATCCTTGTTTAGTCACAAGTCAAGGAGCTTTATTTGAAGAAGATTGTTTAAAAGTTTTACCCGACATAGAAAATGAATCTATAGACTTGATTTTTGCTGATCCTCCCTTTAATTTAGGAAAAGAATATGGCAGAAAGTGTAATGATTCTATGAATGATCAGCTTTATCTTGAATGGTGTATATCTTGGATAGAAGAATGTTGTCGTATTTTGAAAACAGGAGGGAGCTTTTTTCTTTATAATTTACCTAAATGGAATATTCTTCTGGGTAGCCATCTGATTCATTGTGGCTTGGATTTTAGACACTGGATTACGATCAATATAAAATTGGGCTTACCCATTCCTGGTAGACTTTATCCCAGTCATTATAGCCTTTTATATTATTCTAAAGGGAAGCCTAAAACTTTTCATAAAATTAGAACTCCGATAGCAACTTGTCGTCATTGCGGCGGTGAGATTAAAGACTATGGAGGTCATCGAAAAGCAATGAATCCATTAGGAGTTAACTTAACTGATGTTTGGAATGATATACCACCTGTACGTCACTGGAAGTTCAAGAGTAAAAAACGTAAAACGAATCAACTTTCTACAAAAATTTTGGATAGAGTGATTGAGATGTCTACAAAACCTGGTGATTTGGTTCTTGATCCCTTTGGAGGTAGTGGTACTACATATGCAGTCTGTGAAAAACGAAATCGTCATTGGATTGGAATAGAAATACAAAACTGTGATGTGATTGTAGAAAGATTAACACAGGGAAACCTTCATTACCATAAAAACGATGACTATTTTGAAGGTTAATTAATTAGTCGCTCTTCCATCTGTTCCTTTCGGGATTTTAGGTACGTCATAGCTGATGTCGTCGTGTTCAATACCAATAATTTCTAATACACCTTGAGAAGATTCAAGTGCAGACTGCCAAAATTCAAAATATGGCTCTAATTCTTCAAAATTACCAATTCTATCCGTAAGATATTTTGCTAAATTTCTACAAGGAATTACTAAAAACCCGACTCGAATGATTTGCTTTTTGATAAAAAAGCATAGTTTATTAAGAGAACGATGACTGGATGACACATTTCCTGTTTCCCATTCGACCGCAATAGTCGCCTCATCTTGGATAAAGACAGCATCAATTCCACCATATTTTCGACGTAGGCTAGAATTGATTCTTAACTCAGTTGTCCATCCTTCTTGTTCTAAATAATTGAGAAAGCCAATTTTAATTGCTTTAACACCATTTCCCTGACCGAAAATAATGGGATACAAGCCCCGTCCTTCTAGGACGGCTTTTTTTGATTCTTAATGTATTGAATCAGTACGTCAAATTTTAGACACTGGATTACGATCAATATAAAATTGGGCTTACCCATTCCTGGTAGACTTTATCCCAGTCATTATAGCCTTTTATATTATTCTAAAGGGAAGCCTAAAACTTTTCATAAAATTAGAACTCCGATAGCAACTTGTCGTCATTGCGGCGGTGAGATTAAAGACTATGGAGGTCATCGAAAAGCAATGAATCCATTAGGAGTTAACTTAACTGATGTTTGGAATGATATACCACCTGTACGTCACTGGAAGTTCAAGAGTAAAAAACGTAAAACGAATCAACTTTCTACAAAAATTTTGGATAGAGTGATTGAGATGTCTACAAAACCTGGTGATTTGGTTCTTGATCCCTTTGGAGGTAGTGGTACTACATATGCAGTCTGTGAAAAACGAAATCGTCATTGGATTGGAATAGAAATACAAAACTGTGATGTGATTGTAGAAAGATTAACACAGGGAAACCTTCATTACCATAAAAACGATGACTATTTTGAAGGTTAATTAATTAGTCGCTCTTCCATCTGTTCCTTTCGGGATTTTAGGTACGTCATAGCTGATGTCGTCGTGTTCAATACCAATAATTTCTAATACACCTTGAGAAGATTCAAGTGCAGACTGCCAAAATTCAAAATATGGCTCTAATTCTTCAAAATTACCAATTCTATCCGTAAGATATTTTGCTAAATTTCTACAAGGAATTACTAAAAACCCGACTCGAATGATTTGCTTTTTGATAAAAAAGCATAGTTTATTAAGAGAACGATGACTGGATGACACATTTCCTGTTTCCCATTCGACCGCAATAGTCGCCTCATCTTGGATAAAGACAGCATCAATTCCACCATATTTTCGACGTAGGCTAGAATTGATTCTTAACTCAGTTGTCCATCCTTCTTGTTCTAAATAATTGAGAAAGCCAATTTTAATTGCTTTAACACCATTTCCCTGACCGAAAATAATGGGATACAAGCCCCGTCCTTCTAGGACGGCTTTTTTTGATTCTTAATGTATTGAATCAGTACGTCAATAGGTGCGCCGCCAACGGAGATAGCAAAATAACTAGGACTCCACAAAGC
>NZ_LATL02000293.1 GCF_000972705.2 Limnoraphis robusta CS-951
GGTTTAACTCAATCTCGAAGTGGTCGTCAAAATCGTAGCCTCAACCCGCCCCTACAAGACGCTGATTGATTAGTGGGATCTGATATTAAGGATAGGCGAAGAAAAAAGTCTCTTCGGTTGGGTTCAAGGTAATCGAACGCAACTTTGAGGCAATTTCCAGACGTAGCGGCGCCGCTTCATCTTGAGTCAGCCAGGTAAACAGCAGATTAATCGCTTCGGTGGAAGAATCAATTTTAAGCGCCTCTTGAATCAAACGAAACGCCCCCGAGAGATTACCCGCTTTAATCGGAACAATGGCGCTATCAAGACAATATTTAAAGAAATGACGCCGCGCCTTAGCGGTAATTTCAGCACAACGTTCAGCAGGCAGATAACTCTCGGAAATCTCAATTCCCATGCGAATCGACTCCGCTTGCGCTCCCGCTTTGGCCAGTTCGCTGGTCATATTATTAGAATGCTGACGATAACAGGCTAAAATTCCCGGTTCGTACCACCAATCATAAAACGAAGCAATCCGCTTGTAAAGTTCCCAGTCGGGAGTAAACGTATTATTAGGATCATACGTTCCCAAACGTTCATGGGTAGAGCGACGAATCACCACCGCACAGGGATTTAAAACGTTAGAAACCCCAATTCGTCCCAACCAATCTTGAATAATTCCGCTTTGATCTCCATAGCCGTGAGTTTGGGTAAAAATCACCTTACCGTCATCATTAATATTCTGATATCCGGTAAAAGCCGCCCCCACCGACTCGGGACAGTTTGCTAAACTCTGCTGAAAGCGTTGATAAAACTCAGGGAAAACATATTCATCCTCTGGGATAACATGAATCCATTCCCCACGACTCAAACCAATAGCCAGATTAAAATTGCGGCGAGCGCCAATATTTTCTGGATTCAGATGATAACGCACAATACCGCCACCGATCGCATTCACCAAATCAAATAGCGGGGGAGTGCTGTTATTATCCATCACCAGAATTTCCATCTCCTCTTCCCCAGGCCATTGCGCCAGAATACTCGCCAAACATTCCAACAGATAGTTTTTGCGATTATACAGAGGAACAATCACCGTCCAAAACGGTCGTTTTTCTTCCGGTTTAGAAACAGTTGGCGTACCGGGAAAGGTATAATTTCCAACGGTGACTTCCCCTAAACTCAGTTGGGGTGTGGTATAATCTTTAGGATTGGTTGAAGTTGGAGTATAAGCCTCAACCGCCAGGGCATAGCGAGGATTCACCCGTTTTAATCCCTCTCGATAGGCAGATGCAGCTTCTTCTAATTTCAGTTGAGTTTGATAAATTTTACCCAGAAGAAGATAGGCTTGCCCAAAGTTGGGATTGAGATCGATCGCATTGAGACAAGAAACAATTGCCGCTTCTAACTCGCCCAGAGATTCTTGGATCACGCCTAACTGATAATGAGCATCCGGCAAATCGGGCTGTATAGCAATGGCTTGGCGGTAATAGCCAAGCGCCGTCGTCAAATCTCCTTGTTGTTGACGGGTGACTCCCAAATGATAGTTCTTCGTGGCACTGTCGGACTGTTTTTCGGGAGAGAGTTTTCCTTGAGCATAGAGAGCATTTTCCAGATTGACCTCCGCTTCAACGCAGTTGGGTTGAAGTGCCAATACTTGTTGATAATAAGCGATGGCTTCTTCCCATTTCCCTTGCTGTTGTAGAGTGTAGCCCAAATTATTCAGGACGGCGACGGAGTTCGGTTGCAGCGCTAACACCTTCTGATAACAGTCTACCGCTTCGGATAAGCGACCTTGAACTTGCAAGACATTTCCTAAACTGAACCAGCCCTGAGCGCTCGGTTTAACCTGCAACGCCACTTTTAAGAACTTCTCGGCAGTTTGATACTGACCTTTGTGTTGCGCTACTGTCGCCAATCCTTGCAAAGCCTCGGGTTGATTCGGTTCTTGCTGTAAAATTTTACCGTAAACTTGTTCGGCTTGGGTGAAACGATTGGCTCGCAAATATTGAGTTGCCTGTTGGAGTGCGGCAGATAGTGCGGAAACCGGAGTTTTTTCAGAAGTAGATAAAAGCGGTTGTTTGGGAACGGCGATCGCGTGTCCGACATTCCACTGAATATTTTTATAAGCCGCTTCTAGGGGAATTATATCATATCCAGCCGAAGTAATAAATGCTTCTATCTCCTGATTTTTAGCGCGAAATGCGGCTTGATTGCCATCATCAACTTCATAAATCAAGAGGGGCTGAAATTGTTTTAAGGTTTGAACCATGCCCTGCAAAACGGCAATTTCTGCCCCTTCCACATCAATTTTAACCAGCGATGGCGGCTTGATCTGTCCCTGAGCAATTAAATCATCAATAGAAACCAATTCTACATCCATTTTCCCCCGCAAATCCGGCGGTGTGCCAGCAGTGGAGAGGGTTGCACCGCCCGAATGATGGGCGAGTAACAGTTCGGCGGTGCCCGGGTTGGCAGAAACAGCCTTTTCAAACACCGTGACGTGAGAAAATTGATTAATCTCGGCATTTTGTCGAATTCTGTCGGCATTTTCCGGGACGGGTTCAAAGGCATAAACCTGTCCAGACTCTCCGACTAACCGAGCCGCAATCACGGTAAAAAAGCCAATATTTGCGCCAATATCGTAGAATACACTGTTAGGTTTGAGGTACTTTGCCAAAGCGGTTTGAATCGGCAATTCATAAGCCCCGGTTGCATAATCGCGATTTGAGTCATCGGGATTGAACTTTAGTCCAGTACCCACCCCTTGATTGAGAATAACTTGTTGAGATGTTACATTCATTGTTTTAAACCTAATAGAATTATAGGAGTCAGGAGACAGGAGTCAGGAGACAGGAGATATAAGTTAGGAGTCAGGAGACAGGAGTCAGGAGACAGGAGTCAGGAGATAGGAGATAGGAGTCAGGAGACAGGAGACAGGAGACAGGAGATATAAGTTAGGAGTCAGGAGATAGAAGTTAGGAGTCAGGAGACACCGAGACAGGAGTCAGAATGAGGAGAGAATCTGCTAAAAGTTTTCAGGATCTGATTGTTTGGCAAAAAGCACATCAACTCGTTTTAGAGGTCTACCGCTTTAGTAGCAACTTTCCCAAAACTGAAACCTACGGATTAACTTCTCAGTTAAGACGAGCATCCGTATCAGTGCCAGCAAATATAGCAGAGGGCTTTCGGAAAAAAGGTTTAGCAGATAAAATCCGGTTTTTGAATATTGCACAAGGTTCCCTTGAAGAGTCGCGATATTACTTAATTCTGGCAAATGACCTTGAATATGGGGAGACTTCAAAACTGCTACTACATTTAGAAGAAGTAAGTAAATTACTAAATTCTTATGTTGCTGCAATTGAACAACGCAGACAATCTCCTGAGTTCTGACTTCTATGCTTTTTCCCCCTCCTGTCTCCTGTCTCGGTGTCTCCAGTCTCGGTGTCTCCTCATTCTGACTCCTAACTCCTGTCTCCTTCTTTAAACCTTTGCGATAAAGTGTTTAAACAGACTTCCGGTGTCGTTACCCCATTCCCAGTTCGCTACAATTCCCACCCGGTTAATGGATAAAGGAACGGCTTTGGGATAAACATCGGTGAGGGCGCGATACAACACGGGTTCATCGTTAATTAAAGCGGTGTAATTCATGCCATCAAAAATCATCCGCAGTTGATGGGAAACACCCCAAGAAATACGCCCTCCTACGTTTGTCCAGACGGCATCGTACAATTCCTCAAACCCGTTGAGATAGAAAAACGAGGAAATAGACGCTCCCCCATAACAGTCATCTAACCAATTATTGAGGATGATGTAATTCTCGGCATCTTGCCAAAAAATGAAGCCACCGCGACCTTTTTCTGCTTGTCCTCGACCCGTTCCCGGAGGGGTAATTTCAACGGTTAAATCAGCAAATTGGGGATGATTCCACTCCACAGTATAGGCGGTGCGACCGGGGTTAGGGTGTTGAGCATCGGCTTGAACTTTGGCGCCGTTTCCGGTTAATTTAATCACGCCTGTACCCATTTGTTTCTGCCAAATTAACCCTTCCGTTGAGGTGGGTTTTCCCGCCAATTCGCCAATATCTCCGGTAAAATCATCGCTAATGACGACCTGTTGACCCTTGAGTTGCCAAGGCGAACCCAGATCCAAACTAGAAGGTATTGCTATACTGCGAGGATGGGCTTCTAACGCCCGAAAATATAAACTCGGGTTAGCTTGAGTCGAACCAATACCTACTCCGGTAGCCGTTTGCAGACGAGGGTCAATAAACCATTTGCCAAAGACAAGCTGACCGTTAAGAGAAAGGCTGAAGGTTTCCCCATCATCTAAAATTTGCAGGGAGTTGACGCTGTTGGGTTTGAGAAACCACAACTGACTCACCGCGAGAATTTCCCGTTTGCCATTTTCGATAATTTGGAGTTTACACCGTTCCCCATCTGCCGAGAAACTCGAGTAATTATTTTCATCTTGAAACCGCCAAATGAGCTGTATTTCAGTCTGTTGAGTTGAAGTGTCAACCAGTACATGAACCAAGCCAGAAGGGGTGTCAGCGTGCAGTATTGCGAGGCTGTCGGGTGCGGTTGCAGTCACTCCGAGGGCGGTTCGTTTGTAGTTTCCGCCAAAAATCGTCCAGTTGCTTCCGGTACGCGGGGCTGTTTTTTCAAACTCACCCTCACCGGTTAAATCATCGGCAATATGAGCAGTACCATACCACGTTGCCAGGTCTGAAAGTTGGGCAACTTCGGCGCCATAAACTCGCGTATCGACTCGGAACCCATTTTGTCCCAAAATACTTTGATAGAAACCCGCATAAACGGTAGGATGTTGTTCAAACGGATCAATTCCCAGGGGGCGCATATTCGGATAAGCAGCCAAACCCGTCGCATTGGAAACAGAAGCGGCATAGTAGGCGGCGCCGTTGTCTCGCAAAATGACAACATAATAAACTTGCAGGTTTTGTAAGCCTCGAAAGGTTGATAAAAGGTTATCTTGGGTTCGCAGCCACAATTCCCCATTATGTGAACCCGTTGCATGAACAATAAAGCTATTTCCCTGTTTTGTGGGGTCTGTTGGCACCTCTTCGGGAAACCAACCGACGGCTAAATTTTCATTGAAGGATGTTAACCGAAAGCCCTTCCAATGTCTGGAAATGCGGATGGTTGTCCGAACCCACCACAGCAGCCTTTGTACCAATCCAATTTTAGGGCCATTCCAAATCCACCGCCACAGTCGTTGAGTCGGTTTGTCGGTTTCGGTTCCAATTAGCCAACGATGCAGTCGCTCTTTCAACGGTTCAATTCGTTCGACTTGGGACGTATTATGGCCGTTGAGTAGAAATACAGCAAACGCTAACCCATTGCGGCGGGTGTAGGGGCCATAAGCAATTCCCTGTCTTCCCCAACCCGGTTTGACTAAAGGTTGCAGACGCAGGGCATTGTTGTCAATTGCCATCCGCTTTTCTACATCCGCCCCTTGGCGAACAGTACCACTTAAACTGCGGGTTCCGATGACTTTACCCGCCAATTTTTCATCGGAAAATTTATCTGTTAAAAGGGATTTGCGTTCGGGGGGTAAACTGGTGTTTTTGATTCGATCAATTAACATTTTTTTGATTGAGTTACTTTTTATTTAGATGAGATGAACGAAACAGTTCGTAGTTTTGAAAAAAGCAGTCTAAAAAATCTCCCTGAGAAACATCTCGTAAGGTGAGCCATTGAGGATCAAGAATGAGTTGCGTGACTTGAGATTTATGTTCTTCCAGGGCGGATCGTTTTTGGTCTAAAACTTCCCCAATATAAACCGAGGATTTAAACTCTTTGAGAAAACGCCAGCTATATTTGATATTTTGACTCAGCGTTAACAAAAACTTTTTGAAATCTCCCTCAAAGGGAGTCCAGGGCCAGTGATTAAAAAACCAAATCGGATATTCATAAACCGTGCTATTAAATCCACAGCGTCGCAGGGCTAATAAAACAATGTAAGCTGTGGCATTGTGATCGGATATTCCATCCTGATGATAGGGAACAAAGATTTCTTCCGGCAGATATTTGAGCAAAATTTTAGCAACTTTTTGAATAGCTGCTTCTTGATGGTTTGCTAAGGTTCCATCTGGGACTTCAAGGAATAGAATATCTGTCTGACTCAAGCCGAGTTTTTGAGCGGCTGCTAAGGCTTCCTGCGCTCGAATTGATTTTAATTCATCTTCGGAAATCAGGTGAGCATGAGATTTACCGCCATCGGTCATAAAAACAACTTTGACCTCTGCGCCTGCCTGTTTTTTGCGAATAATTGTTCCGCCACAGCCCAAGGTTTCATCATCTTGATGGGGTGCAAAAACAATGGCGGATTTTTGGAAATCGGGCGGGGAATATTCAACCCGAGTTTGATAAATTAGCCGTTGATAAAGTTGGCGAATTGGAGATTTTGAAGAACTGGTTTTCATCATTTTATGGGGATAAATTAAGCCGCTTGGGGATTTGCTGGAGATAATGTTGTGAGATTTAACTGGGGTTCAACTTGACCGCAGAGTTGATAATATTGTTGTTGTAAATCCTCAGCAATTTTCTCAAAGGAGAACTGTTCAACAGCACGTTTATGACCTGATGAACCCATCGACTTCCTCAGCGTTTCATCTGTTAAAAGTTTGAGGATAGCCTCGGCTAAAGCATCAGCATTACTGCGTTCAACAACTAACCCACTTTTTCCATTTTCAACCAGTTCCGGTAAACCGCCGCCATCACTAACAATTACCGGAACACCCGCCACCATTGCTTCTGCGACAGGCATTCCAAAGGCTTCTTGACAGACTGAGGGAAAGATAAATAGATCGGCATTTTGATAATAAGGCGGTAACTTTGTCGGCGCCAAACAACCCGTTAATGTTACCGTATCTTCTCGAATTTGATTCAATTTTGCAAAGGCGTTTCTCAAGCCAACTTTCCAGTTCTCTCCCTGATGAAATACAGCCAAATCTTTAATTTTGGCGTCTTCACTCAAAGCCACTAAATATTCATAGGGAATCACTCCCATTGGCCCGACTAAGGTCAGTTGAGTTTCCGGCTCTTTTTCTAGGACTTTGTGAAAGGCTTCTAACAGAATATGGGAACCTTTTTCTGGGCAAATTCGACCCACATAGAGGAGTTGTTTTGCTTGAGATTTTGCATCAGATTTTGGGTTTATATAGCCCAGAGATGAATCAACAAATTTCTCTAAGTCAACTCCATTGGCAAGGGTTTGAATGCGCTCTGAAAACTGCGGAAAACGTTGGCGAGCGGCTTCTGTAATATAGTCGCTGGGAGTAATCACTAAATCAACTTGACGCAATCGCTGTTCAGTGGTTTTATAGTCGAGTTGATGCAACCATTCACAGTGCATATGGAGAACAATTTTAATTTGGGGATTTAAAGCCCGAATAATTGGTACAAATTGAGAGCAGTTGTGAATGTGAACAATATCAAATTGTTGTTTTCTTAAATTTTGGGCAATTCGTAACCCATATCCCAGATAATAAAAGCGGTGATTAAATAGGGGTGATTTGGGATTTTTAAAGGGGAGTTTTTCAAAATACTTGAGGAAGGATTGATCTTGACTAATGGGAATATATTGATAATCGACCCCTTCTATATTCATTTGGCGAGATTGTTGGCCGGCTGCATAAACAGTGATATTAAACTGGTGCGCTAAAATTTTCACCAATTCGTAGGTTAAAATGCCAATGGAATCAGCCGGATTCGGAAAAGAGGTCATCACAAAGGGCTGACAAACAAATGCTACTTTTAATCGGTTAGAAGCCGGAATTTTAGGGGACTGGTTTTGTAAGCAGTTGAGTGTATTTAACGCTTGAACAATTAAGCTGTTGTCAGCATTCTTATCCTTAGAATTAAGCTCTAATGCGGTTTGATAACTGGTTATTGCTTCTTCGATTTTTCCGCTTGCTTTTAGGGCTGCACCTAAGTTATAATGGGCTAAGGCGAGATTCGGTTGGAGAGCAATAGCTTGGCGATAATAAACAATGGCAGTTTTTAAATCTCCAGCTTTTTTGCGAGCGACACCGAGATCATGATTGATGGCAGCGTAGTGAATTTGTTGTTCGGGAGAAAGCTTCCCTTGAGTGTGAAGTGCGTTGGCTAAATTAACATTAATTTCAATGTTGTTGGGTTGAAGAGAACAGGCTTTTTGATAGTAGGCGATCGCTTGATTCCACTCATCTTTGAGTTGTAAGGTGTAACCTATATTATTATAGGCGGCAACTGAATTGGGATTGAGAGCAACCACGCGCTGGTAGGCTTCTAACGCTTCTGCTAACCGACCCTGAACTTGGTGTAAATTGCCTAAATTTAACCATCCTTGAGCCAAGTTCGGTTGAACTTGCAAAGCTGCGCTGAGGAACTTCTCCGCCACCTGATATTGACCTTGCAGTTGAGCCAGTACCCCTAACCCACACAAGGCATTGGGTTGACGGGGTTGACTTTGTAAAATCTGACGGTAAACTTGTTCGGCTTTTGTTAAATCATGCGCTTGTTGATATTGAGCGGCTAGCCGCAGGGCTTCTGTCACTGTTGTCATGCCCATATTCCCTCTTGAAGTCGTTTTCCATTGAACCTCAAATTTCCTGTCGAATGTTGCCAATTTGGCCTTGAGATTCTCAAAGAAACCGGGTTTCTGGGGTGTGCTTGACAGAAGACGCATTCGCTTGGGAGAAACTTCCGTTACAAGATATAAAAATGCCAAAATGGCAACACGATCATTGAAAAACTAGCTACATTGATTACAAAAAGGAAAGCAAATCTTTCTCACCATACTGACTCCATAGGAGTAAAAAACCATGAACATCTCAGACTTAAATCACTTAGAAGTTGTATCGGAAGCAGCCAGTATAGAAGGTGGTTACTATTACGGCTACCAACAATCAGCAACTGCTTATGCCAACGCCTATGCAAATAGCATTGCTTTCGGCTCCAATCCCAATGCGAGTACTTACACTAGCACCAATGCATTTGCTGAAAATAATTCCGTTGCTGGTTCCAGTTCTTCCTCTAACTCTAATGCTTCCACTTCCTCAGGCTACTACTACTACTACTAAATAATTCATTGGCTTCAAAGCAAAGTATAACTTCAATCACTGAAAGCAAAATTAAACGTTTTGTGGTGCTTTCAGTGATTCTGTTTTTCTCAAAAGGAACACATGAGCCAACTTCAAATTACTGATCTGAACTTTTGCGAAAGCGATATCTACAACTCTCCAGAAATTAATGGAGGAAGTGTCTCCGTCGCTGTTGCTACTGGTGTTAGTGTAGCTGTAAAAACTGGCGTAGGAGTCTATGTTAACGGTAATCAATATAACTACTGGGGTGGTTATACGATTGCTGGTGCTACAGGTTTATCATACGCTTATGCGATTTCAGGAGGTGGATACACCTCTGCTGAAGCATACGTTGATACTAGCGCATTTTAAAAATCTACTGGAACTGCATGACATTTTATACTCCATTTTTGGAGATTAGTTATTATCAACGAACTCCTAAATTTTCCTCGTGCATCAGATTTACAAAATTCCCTTTTTGAAGAGAGTCATGATCTAACTGATTCTGACTTTTTCTTCGTTAAAGAGGACACAGACCAAGAGGATAAAAATGCCAATGACAGTTCCAGTAGTTCTGCTAGTTCGGGTTCTTTTGTAGATGAAACAGGCGCTGGAAGTTATGGCGAAGCAACCGCTACCAATGGAAATAATACCAGTCATAGTGAAACAGAAGAATTTATTGCGGGAGCAACATCAAGTAGCGGAACTGCTACAGCAACCGCTTCAGAAGATGATGTTTCAACAACGGTAACAGTTAATGTTGAGGATGAAGAAACTTCAACTGATAATAGTTCCACGGCAATAGAAGAACCTTTTGTAGAATCGGATTCTGATGTAATTGTTGAAACTCCAGTTAATCATTCACCCGATACAAATACAGTCGAAAATCATTCTGAAAGTTAGAGTAATTCATCAAGAGTAAAATCCAGCCTTAGCTATCTTATTTGGAACCGTCAATAGTAGCGGTGAAACCACACTGACTTTCAATGATTTTCTCTCTGTTGCTGAGGAATCACTTGTTCTCAAAACTCATATTAATTCTGAACTTTCTATCGTGGGAAGCCCCGATGATGATCAGATTTTCGGAACGGCTGAAGATGATCAAATCTTTGGTTTAGAGGGGAATGATAGTCGATCTGGCGAAAGTGGTGATGATTTTGTTCAGGGAAATGTAGGAAATGATACCCTCGAGGGTGGAGAGGGAAATGATACAATTCCAGGAGGTGAGGGTGATAACTCACTGACTGGGGGAACGGAAGATGATCTGCTTTTCGGAAACGTCGGGAATGATACCCAGATTGGACGAGAAGGAGCGAATACATTGGTTGAAGATAGAGGATGTTGAGACTGTTGATGTGATTGTTGACTTTGAGGCGATCGCCGATAACAAAATTCTCCTTCTCTCAGCTATCTCTATAGCCGATATTACTTTAAGTCCTGTTGATTCTAACTGAATTTCAACCCGAATGAAGCGATTTTAGGTAGAGTTCTAGGAACGGTCTATCCGGTCGAGCAAAAAACTTTAACCCTTGCAGACTTTACTGTTACATAAAGCGATATTATTTGAGGATGAAAACTACTCAGCCTGAACCGAGAGAGAGAACGACTATGGTTAATCAGTCGGGAAGAAGTGTCAGCAATGATGAAATTATTTGTTTTCTGAAAGAACAAATAAAATACAAGGATATGTGTCAGAAGATTTTATCGCAAAGAGCCATTCATCGAGCGGTTCAGGAACGAGGAATTACGGTAACTCCTGATGAAATTCAGGCAGAAGCTGATCGTCAACGTCTAGCTAGACGGTTAGAAAAAGCCTCTGATACGTTAGCTTGGCTGACAGATGAAATGATTACTCCCGATGACTGGGAAGTGGGAATTAAAGAAAATATTTTGGCGAAAAAATTAGCCGATGATTTGTTTGCTCCCGAAGTCGAAAAATATTTTGCTCAAAATAAGTTAGACTATGAACAAGTTCTGCTTTATCAAATTATTGTTCCCTACGAACGACTAGCACGGGAAATTTTCTATCAAATAGAAGAAGAAGAAATCAGCTTTTATCACGCCGCTCATCTATATGATATTGAAAAAAAACGCAGAGAATTATGTGGTTATGAAGGAAAACTCAACCGTCGTCATTTGAAAGCGGATGTAGCTGCTCTGGTTTTTGCTGCTAGTCCTGGAGAAATTATTGGCCCTCACAAAACCGATGAGGGTTATCATTTGTTTAAAGTTGAAGAGTTTATCTCGGCTGAGTTAACGGAGGAACGTTCTCAAAAAATTATCCAAAAATTGTTTAGAGAATGGCTGGTGAGTGAAGTGAATTATCTGTTACACAATGCTCCCTGTTTATAACCCAAAGTCCGCCAATGTAAATTTTTGTTACTGTCGCTTTTAGAAATTAGACCCTTTTCGCGGGGGTTGCGGTCGCTTTCGTTGTCGGAAGAATAAAGGAAAAAAGCCTAAATTCAACCCTTGTGACGCCATAGAGAGTCTCCAAGTTCAGCAAATTTCCCAAAGAATCGCTGAACATCTGCGTCACCCTCTACCCCAAGGGGACTATGAGGTGTCTTAAGATTTAATTTATAATTCCTTATTAAGAACATAGGGACTGGAAAGAAAGCCTTCAGTCCTCTTTTTGATACGCTTTAACAAAGGATATTTTTGAGATGTTGTTTAAGTGTCAACTTTGGCCTGGAAGTATTTGTAAGTGTGATTTACACATCCATCCTAAATCTGATGGTAGCCAGATTGTCATGGTCACAGAGTTACCCTGGAATGAAGGGATAAGTATTAGTAGTGCTTTTGAGATTTTATTTGATCAAATCTGTGAAAGCTACTATCTTAACCCGCAGAAAGTCACCTATCTCGAACATCGCAGAGAACGAGAAAATAAAGGGGAACAGTGGTCACTCGTGCATTTTGACATTATTAATGATCAAGCCTGTAATCCTCGCTGGCAGGATGTGACTGAGAGCTTTGTCCGAGCCATCGTTACTTACAAATAGCACAACAAAAATGCGCCTCTCATCATCCCTAAGATAGATTCAAGGTTCAATCTCTGCTCGGATGAAGATACTCAAAAAAGATGGATGAGTGAATAGGCTAATCTCCCATCCATCTTGAGTATTATTATCCGTAACAATCTATTCACACCACAGAAAATTAATCCTCTACTCACTCACCCGACATCAATTAAGCAAGTTCAAATTCGACGAGACTGACGCAGTTTTGAGCCGACTAAAGCCAAACCTACAGCCACTAAACCGCCCATTGTGGTCGGTTCAGGAACAGTCGTAGCCGCTAACCGAAAACGGACACCATCTCCAGGCTTCTTAACTAACAGTCCCTCGGGGTCAAATAACCCCAGTTTCAACGTTAGAGAACTAACATCATTAAAGGTTTGAGAAAAAGTGTTACCATTTGAGCCAGAAAGTACCCAATCCGGTGAAGCCAAAGAATTACCATTAATAGCGACAACACCCGTCGTATTTTGTGACTCCGTATCAAAATACTCAATGGTTAATTCTTCTAAGATCGTCGCAAATTCAAAGGTGTAAGTCCCAACTTCAAGTTGACCGTCTTCGGGATAAGAATCTGTTGCTTGATCATAAGCGACTGGACGAAACCAAACATCCGTCGGCTTGGTACCCGCATCTGTCTGAGAAAAGCTAATTTGATCACCATACTGATTCTCTGTTGTCAAGTCATCAATAAACAGACGACTTGTTGAACCTGTGGTGTCATCTGTCAGAGACAGAATACTCTCCACAAAAGACAGAGAATCGGGTGTGATACACTGAGCGGAATCTAGACAACCTAAACCCACATTAATTTCCCCTTCAGAGTCGGGAACGAGGCTAACCGCATAGCCACTAGAAGCAATAGCACTAACTGCAACTGTGGTTGTAGTCGCCAGCAAAGTACGGAAAAATGGAGATTTCATGATGCTACAGACCCCAATAAACATCTGAGAAGCTGAATCGCTCCTATCGTCTACTAATATAACCAATCCGGTTTGATATCACCTCCTGTATACTGGAGTTGCCTGACAGAACGCTATTTCAGTGGGTAGGATGGGTTGAGTTGAAAGATCAACTCACTCTTCAGTCCTTTTTATCGGTTTAGCGGAGAGATTTTCGCAGATGAACGTTACTGGTATTTTTATTCATCCGATTAAGTCTTGTCAAAGAATTGAACTTGAACAAGCAGAAGTCACACCGAAAGGGTTTCTTTGGGATCGAGAATTGATGATTGTTGATCAACATCATCAATTTATGACGCAACGAGACTATCCTCAGATGGCAAAAATTCGGGTTCAACTCTCAGAGGGAATGATTTCTTTTTCGGTTCAAGATGAAACAATAGAACCCTTTACCTTTGAACCAAATTTAACCGGAAATCTTCTGAACGTTCAGATTTGGCGAGATCATACAATAGCCATTGATCAAGGCGATGCGGTGGCAAATTGGCTGCAAAATGCCTTAAAATTATCCTCTGAACAAACTTGTCGGCTCGTGCGACAATCTCCTCAAAATATTCGCTTAGTTAATCCCAATTATGCACAACGACCCAAAGATCAGGTTAGCTTTGCCGATGGTTATCCTTTTTTACTGACCAATACGGCTTCTTTAGCTGAACTGAATCGCCGAATAAAAGCGAATCATACAGTTGAATTTTTGCCAATTTCGATGATTCGATTTCGTCCAAATATTGTGATTGAATCTGAGTTTCCTTTTATTGAAGATCACTGGAAATTGATTAAAATTGGAGCGGTTTATTTTGATGTCGTTAAACCTTGCGATCGCTGTATTGTTACCACAACAGACCAATTGACCGGAAAACGGGACGAGTTCAAAGAACCTTTGAAGACCTTATCTACCTTTCGACGACAAACCGGAGGTGTGATGTTTGGTCAGAATATTATCCCTATAAATACGGGTGTTATTCACAATGGCGATCAAGTTCAATGTTTAGAACATCGGTAATTTTACGGATATTTATGAACAGCTTTTTTTGATCAAATCAGAAAATATTGATATGGAAAATATTCATTGATTTTCAAAAAACTCGGGTTATATTGAATTTAATCCTTGTTGTGAGAGCATCGAGTATGACCTATAGCCTGAGAATTGCTGATTTACCCTCAGATGAACGACCCCGAGAACGAATGATGGCACATGGCCCACAAGCCCTTTCAAGTGCAGAATTAATCGCTATTTTATTGAATACGGGACAGGGAAAGGGAAAATTATCAGCAGTGGGTTTAGGGCAATATTTACTCAATCAACTCAGTCAAAATCAGCATGATCCCCTATCAATTTTGCGACATATTAAAGTACAAGAACTCACGCAAATTCATGGCATAGGGCCAGCAAAAGCCACCACAATTATCGCCGCAGTTGAACTTGGAAAACGAGTCTTTCAACTCCGTCCATCTGAACTCGCAATTATCGAAACGCCCCAAGCCGCAGCCGACGCTTTAAGCCAAGATTTAATGTGGCAAACTCAAGAACGATTTGCGGTATTATTATTAGATGTGAAAAATCGTTTACTCGGAACAAAAGTTATTACAATTGGTACTGCCACCGAAACCTTAGCCCATCCTCGGGAAATTTTTCGAGAAGTGATTAGACAAGGGGCGACACGGATGATTATTTCTCATAACCATCCTTCGGGAAATGTTGAACCCAGCCCTGAAGATATTACCCTAACTCGTCAACTTTTACAGGGCGCCCAAGTGTTATCGATTCCCATTTTAGATCATTTGATTTTAGGTCAGGGAGAATTTCAGAGTTTACGTCAAATCACAACATTGTGGGATGAATACCCTCAAGGCGATTGAATTGTTATCAATATTGTAGGGGCGGGTTCCGCCTCAATGTATATCTTCTCAGCAACTACCTCGATAAACCCGCCCTTAACCGTCACTGTGAGTGAGGGGGCGGGTTTATATCAGTTGTTTGTGGGGAAAACATATATCTATTAGGAACCCGCCCCTACAAAACTATTCCCTACTGTCTCAGAGGGGGCGGGTTTATATCAGTTGTTTGTGGGGAAAACATATATCTATTAGGA
>NZ_LATL02000294.1 GCF_000972705.2 Limnoraphis robusta CS-951
CGCGAGCCGATGGCAGGAATTACCAACGATTGCCCAATATGGAGTCTTATTTGCTTATACTTTAGGGTTTTTTATCGCTACGGTTTGGCTGGGAATGAACAGTAGTCTACCTTTAACTTCACAAACGTTAAAATGGGTGACATTGCTGTTAATTCCGCTAAATTTTTGGGCGATTGATAGTTTAGGATTACTGGATTCCATCACCGCTTTATTTAGTGCGATCGCTATCATTATTTTAACAGGAATTACAATTCTTTTCAATCCCATTTCAACGGCAAGAGAATCCCCCGGAATTTCACTCCAAGCATTGCTAATTCTAAATCAACTCGGACTCAGTTATTTACAATTAGGTTGGAGAGTACCAGGCTTTCCATTGATTGCTGTTTATTTAGGAATTATTGGGACTGGATTTGTTACTTTTTGTCGTCGTCAGGAACAGGAACAGATTAGCTTAAACAGGCTGGAAAACTTACCTTTAATATTTTGCCTTGTTCCTGTAGCTTTTCTCTGGTGGCGAGCCATTTTTGTCGTCAATCTTGATGTTTCTCAATTCGGATTTGCTTTAGGGTTAACTGGAGGCTTATTATCTCTTTATTCAGAGGTTATTTTACAACCATTTGCTTATCTTCTATTAGCCGCAGGTTGGCTTGTTTCTATCGAAAATAAACCCGAACAAGCTTTAGGCGTGAGTAGCATTGCGTTGTTAATTTTTGGAAGAAATTTAAGACAGTTTTGGCATCAGAAAGATTTAGCTTTGATTTTTGCGATTGGACTCCAAGCGTTTAGTTTAGTTTGGCGTTTAATTCCTGAACAAAGCCAACAAAATATTATAGAATTTTCTCTCCAAATCACGCAATCTCCTGATAATCCTTGGGTATTACTAGGTTTAGTGGGATTGGTTTATTTAGGGTTGATGCTAGCATTAACGGAGTGGATTCATCAGCAGCAAAAGCAAAATTTAGCTCGATTTGGAGAGAAAATAAGCTTAGGATTGGGTGTGATTTTAACAGCAATTTCGCTTCTTGATCCCGTTGTGCGATCGCTTAACTTATTAGCATCTACACTGATTTTAGTCGTTTATACGATTCGGCGTCAATCCCCAAGGGTTTTTCTCGTTTATCTTACCCATGTTACAGGTTTACTGACTTTAGCCAGTTTTATTGAATTATTTTTTCCTCAACTTCGTTTAGAAGAATGGGGAATATTATCAATTGTATTGATGATATTAGAGTGGTTATTCTACACCATTTTTACTCGCTCACAAACCATCCTAATTCCGCATTCCATTCTCAAAAGTGCTTGGCACATGGGATTAATCTTAGCCGGTTTGAGTTATCAATTCTTTTATGGTAATTCAACTGAGAATTCCGCTTCTTTCTGTGAAAACTTTACTTGTCAAGGGTTGAGTCTATGGGGAATTATGTGGTTAATGACTCCAATTGCATTAACCAGTATCGCTCGTCTGATTCCCCAACGCCGACAATTAGCCAGTCAATTCAGTATTATAGGAGCAATATTATTACAATTACTGGTATTTAGAATCCCTGGCATTCGGTTAATCAGTTGGGGTGTTGGCACTGCGGTAATGATTTTGAATACCAATCATCTTCAAAGTCAACTTTCAGCCATTCTAACCGTAGGTTTTGGGTTAACTTTTTCAGGGTTTTTAGCCTGGGAAACTATCCCCGATTTAACTTTAGCACGCGGGTTAGTTGTGATTGCAATCGCCCTCAATTTACTCTGGATAGGTCAGGCTATATTAAACCGCTTATCGAATTCTATCACGGTTCTGTATGCTATTGCTATCGAAAGCTGGACAGTCCTTTTATGTTGGGTTGAATTAATCGGTTTAACCGGGTATGTTGTGGGAATTTATTGGCAACTTTTAACCCCGTCAATTCCAATCACTGTAGCAACTTTTATCTCAATTATAGCAGTGATGATTCGGCTTTTCAATCCTCCCCCATCAGAGACAGAAGACTCAACTTTCCCTTTTTTCGTTTACATTTTCGGTTGGCAACTCGAACTTTTAATGGCTCACGTTCTCAGCTTTACAGACAACGCCCTTTTTAATTTATCCATTGCCAATCTAATTTTAGGATTAATCACCCAAATTTTAGGAGATTATTGGCGACATAGAAATAGAATTCATCATCTATCCAATCCCTGGCAAATTCTACCCCTATTTTACGGAATATTTGGTGCAGTTTTAAGGTCATCCGGCAGTTTTGATAACTGGACAGGAACCAGTTTATTTATCCTAGCATTCATTTTAATCGGAGTCGGGCGGCGGAGTCCTGAGTTAAAACCTCTAACCTATATGGGGATTTTTGGCGTTTCCCTCGCGGCTTATCAACTATTATTTTATAACACATATTCTGCCCCCATTGGAGAACAATTCATTGCCTTTGCAGGCTTAGGAACAACAATCGTTTACGTTTATCGTCTATTATCACCTCAACTCATTCATTATCTACATCTGAGTGAGAATGAAGTGAAAAATATTGCTCATCTTCACTGGGCAATGAGTAGCTGTTTTTTAATAGCTTCTCTGTCTCTTCCTTCTGAACTCAACTCCTGGTTAAGTTTAGGAATCGGAATCTTTTTAACCCGATATGCCATTTTTCAAGGTCGTTATCATTCTAATGCTATTGAAGCGGAATTTTGGGTTTATATTGGATGTTTACAAGCCGCAGCAATGACTTACTTTATTAGCGATATTTTAAATTTAGAAGGATTATTAATTCCCTGGAGCGGTGCAATTGCCTCTCTGATTGCGTATTTTATTTATTTTATCCCTTGGGAAAGTTGGGGATGGCAGCTTAAACCCTGGCGGCGAGTCGCGATGATTATACCCGTCTTAACTGTGGTTTTTACAACAATTATCGCCGGGTCAAACTTAGAACTATCTTGGTATATTTCTGTTAGTTTAGCTATTATTTTATATGTGGTTTTAGCTCGATTGACGGGCAATATTAAACTCACTTATTTTAGTATTGGATTAATCAATTTTGCTTATTATCGCTGGTTATTGTTAACAGAAAATAATTTAGGTGCTTTAGGTGATACACTTCTTCCCGGATTGTCTTTGTTATATTTTGCCCAAGTTGATCCCAGTTTACAACGTCCCGAACAAAAACTCTTGCGTCATTGGATTAGAATTTGTGGAATAGGTATGATTTGTGTAGCCGCATTGTTAACGAATCAATGGACTGGAATTCTTCCCGGTTTTATTAGTTTGATTGCCATTTTTATCGGCTTAGGATTGCGAATTAGGGCTTTTTTATACGTGGGTACGGTAACATTCTTGATTAATGCTGTTAACCAACTGTTGATTCTAAATTCGATTTATTCATTTTTTAAATGGATTATTGGTTTTATTGTGGGTTTAGTGTTAATTTGGATTGCGGCTAACTTTGAAACTCGACGAGAACAAATGATTGCAACATTGCAAAATTGGGTGAGTGAATTAGAAGAATGGGAATAAGTCAAATCAATGGGTTTAAGCGTTCATATCCGTTGCAAAAATATTACTTTCATCTTGAAACGATTTAAACTCTAAGACATTTCCACTGGGATCTTTGATAAATAAAGTCGCTTGTTCACCCACTTGTCCTTGAAAACGAATTTGAGGTTTAATGATAAATTCTATTTGTTTATTTTGTAAAGATTCAGACAATTTATGCCATTCATTCCACTCTAAAATCGCTCCGAAATGACGCACAGGAACATTTTCACCATCAACAAAGTTCGTCGAAATCGTACCATCTTCTGATGATTCTAAATGAGCCGTAATTTGATGTCCAAAAAAGTCAAAATCAACCCATCTCTCACTACTTCGCCCTTCTGTACACCCCAATACATCTTTATAAAAAGAGCGAGTTTTTTCTAAGTCTAATACAGGAAAAGCGAGATGAAAGCGAGGAAAAGAATGATCCGTCATCGGTTTAAGGTCTTGAGGAAAATACAATTTTTATTGAGTTTAGCATAGATTTATTCATCTTAACGTAAGGGCGGGTTCAAAGAGATTTATTCATCCCACAAACTACATTGATAAACCCGCCCTGGCAGTCGCTCTAATATTGGGGGCGGGTTTAGTTCAATCCCTGACTGATATTATAGCTCTTACAGAACCCGCCCCTACAATTAACCAACAATTAACACCGTTGATAACGCATTCCGGGTAACTGAGAAACTAACCCCAAAAGTTCCAACTGTAACAACGAACTTGAAACGATAGCCGCCTCTAATTCCGTTTGTTGAACAATCATATCAAAAGCAGTGGCTTCAGAAGAGATAGCCTGAAAAACTTGGGCTAAATTCGGTTCTAGAGTCGGAATAGAAGGTTGAGGTTTTGCAGGCGGTTCCAGCAAGGATAATTGTTGAGGCGTATCGAGTTTTGGGATAGCGCCAAGTTGTTCTAATAACTCTTCGATTTCTACGGGAATTAAACTCGCGCCCCCATTAATTAACTTTAAACAACCTTGAGACTTTTCATCATCTAAACGTCCAGGTAAAACATACACATCTCGACAAAACTCATTCGCCACATAAGCGGTAATTAATGCTCCTGATTTTTTACCTGCTTCCATCACAAATACGGCTCGACTTAAACCCGCAATAATCCGATTTCGACTGGGAAAATGTCGAGGATTGGGCTTTGTTCCTGCGGGATATTCACTAATTACTAAACCATTTTGAATAACTCTTTCAGACAATTGACGGTTATCTTTGGGGTAAATAATATCAACTCCCGTCCCAAAAATAGCCAGTGTTCGTCCGCCTGCATCCAAACAACTAGAATGGGCTTCGGTATCAATTCCGGCCGCCATTCCTGATATAATCGTTAAGCCACTTTTGGCTAATACACTGCTAATTTTGCGCGTCCAACGCCGCCCATATTCAGAAGGTTCACGAGTTCCAACAATCCCAACAGTCGGTCGAATTCCTTGGTTTTCTTCGGGTTCAATCGTTCCTCGATAATATAAAACAGGTGGTGGTGTCGGAATTTCTAAGAGTAAACGCGGATAATCTGTATCAGCAGGAGTCCAAAAATCAGGGTTTTTTTCGGAATGAGTTTTGATAAATTGATCGCAGTCAAATTTGACTCGCTGCTCTGCCACTTTTTCGGCGGTTTGTCGTCCAAAACCCTCTACTTTTTGTAACTCTTGAGTTGAAGCTTCCCAAGCGGTTTTGAGTGTACCAAAATGCAGGCGGAGGCGTTGCAAAGAAATCGGCCCGACTCCTGAAATTTGCGACCAACAAACCCAATAATCCCGTTCCTCTAGCACGTTTTTCTCTCCTATCGTTATTACTTCGCTCGCGGCCAAGGAATTGCAGATTGTCCGACTAATTTCTGAGCAACAACTCTAGCTCCATAGCGGTTCAAATGACTCGGATCAACAAAATATTCATAACGGGTTAATGCTTGTTCAGAGAGATCAATAAAGAGAAATCCATACTCTTTGGAAAGTCGCTGCATATGGTTTCTAAATTGCTGTTCTGCCCACCAACGAAACGAATCTAAATAATCATCCGTTAGGGGCAAATTGACAAATACAAGCGGGATATTTCTCGTCTTGACAAATCCCACCAAAAAACTCAATGCTCTAGCCTGTTCTCCCCCTAAATTAAACGCTCGATAATCCCCATCATATTGACCAGAAACATAGGGACGTTGTTGATAGTAAGTGTTGGGATTAAAGCGATTAGATTGGGGTAAAAATCCATTGGCATCAATAGTCGTACCCAAGGAAACAGGTGTAGCGGTGATTGGTTCAGAGGAACGATACAAAAGATTATTCAATTGGGGGGTTTCTGACTGTTCAAATTGAACGAAATCAAACGTTTCAGATTCAGATTCTAACTCTAAAGGTTCAACAGCAATTTCTGTTTCTAACTGTTGATTCTCTTGACTGGCTTTAGGAAAATTCCACTTCGGTTGAGCCATACAAGATTTTGGCATTTGATAACAGATTTTGGTCTGTTCAGATTGATTTTGAGCCAATTTAGGACGAACGCCCGAGGCTAAACGTTTGTGTCCTTCTGAAGCCATAATGGATTGATAAGTGCGATCAATTCGACCACTATTTAATGCTCGTACACCATCCGCCCAAACGATCATTTTTGGCAGTTGATCCGGTGTTAATACCTCCCTCAAAATATAGTTAACAACTTGAGCCGTTGCGCCATTAACTCCGAAGTTAAAAATTTTCAAGCCTTGATAACCTTTCGCCGCTAAAGCCACTTTCATTTCTCTCGGATCAATTCCTTGCACAGCCCGAGAACTCCCGACAATTAAAATATCAGGTTTTCCAACGGTACTGAGATAAGACAAATAAAGTTGCAATTGTTGATCGAGAAATTCGCTATCAAAACTCGGAAACTGACTCGTCATTTGAGTTTTAGCAGCTTGCTGTTGCGAATAGGCTAAATTTCGCATATATTCAACCACTTTTTTCTCCGCAAAAGCCCGTTTAGGACTATTAGGAGGAACCGCTTGCATCCAAGCCACCGCCTGAACCCAGTTGCGGGCGACTTCATCCCATTGTTGCTTTGTTTTTGCAGTTTGTGCTAAATTAGACCCTCGCAATGCAAATCTAACAGACTCATCAAACGGACTTTGTTGAGTACAAGAATTAGATTTAGCAATCGTTTCTATTTGGGAATTTTGAGCAGAATTTGACGGATTTTCAGGGTTGACAATTGCTTGATTTTGAGTATTAGACAGAGATCTTGAGGGGGTACTGTTCACTTGTTTCTGTTGGAAATTAAACACAGTAACGACTAACAGAAATGCCGCGACAATCCAACCCCAAAACCCCGAGAACTTTAAACGACGAAATAGATTCATGGAAACCTCCTAGTGGATATTCCATCTGGTATATAAAAGTCAAGACTTTAGATGTCCAATTTTGTATTATAGAGTTTATTGTTTCAATTGAGTGGATCGGGAGAAGAAATTTTTATCAAATTATTTTAATCAGGAGTTCACCGCTTCCACAGCACCTTCAGCTTCATGTACAATCGTTCTTAAATCCTCTAAGATTTTCTGATTTGACGCTTGCCACAACCCCCGTTGATTCGCTTCTAACAAACGTTCAGCCATATCTCGCAACGCCCAAGGATTTTTTTCTTGAATAAACTTCTGCACCGTTTCATCCAACACATAAGCCTTTGCTACGCCTTCATACATGAAATCTTCCACACAGTTTGCTGTGGCATCATAAGCAAACAAATAATCCACCGTTGCCGCCATTTCAAACGCCCCTTTATAGCCATGTCGCATCACCCCAGCTATCCATTTTGGATTAATCACTCGAGAACGATAAACCCTCGCTATTTCTTCTTTTAATTGTCGCACTTTCGGACGTTCGGGTTGAGCATTATCACCGAAATAAGTTTGCGGATTTTTACCCGTAATAGCCCGAACAGAAGCCGTTAAACCGCCTTGAAATTGATAATAATCATCCGAGTCTAATATATCATGTTCTCGGTTATCTTGATTCTGCAAAACAATCTGCATTTTTTCAAGACGATTTTTAAACGCTTCCGGTGCCGAAATTCCCCCTAACTTACTTTGACTCTCCCCATTCTGACTCGTATAAGCGTAACTACTCCAGTTAATATAAGCCCTGGCTAAATCTTGTTCATCCGTCCAATTTTGAGACGCCATCAACCCTTGTAAACCCGCACCATAAGCACCTGGTTTTGAACCAAAAATACGATAACGAGAGCGCATTTCCGCCTGTTCTTTTGTTAACCCTGCTTTCATTAAACCTTCAGTTTCTTGCTTCACTTGTGCGGCTAAAGGATTCAATTCTGGGGGTTCATCTAGTTGAGAAACAGCTACAACTGCTTGATCAAATAAATCGATTAAATTCGGAAACGCATCACGGAAAAAACCCGAAATTCTCAACGTTACATCAACACGCGGACGCCCTAAAATAGAAATAGGTAAAATCTCAAAATCAACTACTCGACGAGAAGGCCCATCCCACACTGGTTGAACCCCTAATAACGCCAACGCCTCAGCAATATCATCGCCTCCGGTTCTCATCGTAGAAGTTCCCCAAACAGACAGTCCTAATGTTTGTGGATATTCACCATTTTCTTGAGTATAACGTTCAATTAAAGCATCTGCTGCGAGTTGACCGACTCTCCATGCTGTTTCTGTGGGAATAGCCCGAATATCAACCGAATAAAAATTACGTCCAGTCGGTAAAACATCAGGTCTTCCTCTGGTTGGCGCACCCGATGAACCACTCGGAATATATCGCCCTTCTAACCCTTTTAATAAGTGAGTGACTTCTTGATGAGTTTTTTGTAAGTTAGGTAAAAGTTTATTCTCTATCCAGTTTAGCTCTTTTTGGGTTAATTTTCCAGTGTTTACCGTTTCACCAGAGATAATTTTTTCAACTAAACTTGCTGCATAGTTTTCTAACACTTCTACCGCATCCCCAACCGTGAGAAAAACTTTATTTTCCAAGGTTAATTTTGGGTTTAAAAATCTACTAAAATCCGTTGTTAACGGGTCAAATTCTAATTGCCAATCTTCAGCAATAGCCCGAGTCAGCCCTAAACGCTGAGGACTTGGATTTCGGGCGATAGAAACAATTAAATCTCTTAACTGTCGCCCCGTCGGACATTGCCCAAAAATATGTAAACCATCGCGAATTTGTGCTTCTTTAAGTTCACACAAATAACCATCAATGGTATTTAAAGCTTGTGGATTGAGTTGATTTTCAACTAAACCTAAATCTTGATCTAAATTCTCAGTTTTAATCAAATCTTCCAAACGAGTTTTAATCATCGGTAGCCGAGACGGATCTAAACTTTGCGCCTCATAATATTCATCGACTAATCCTTCTAACTGTTGTAACGATCCGTAGAGTTCAGCCCGAGTCAGAGGCGGTGTAAGATGATCTAAAATCACCGCTTGCGAACGACGTTTGGCCTGCGATCCTTCCCCCGGATCGTTCACAATAAATGGGTATAAATGAGGCATTGCACCGAAGGCAATTTCAGGATAACAAGTTTCAGATAATCCGACACTTTTTCCCGGCAACCATTCCAAATTACCATGTTTTCCGACATGAATAATCGCATCCGCTTCAAATTGATATCGTAGCCAATAATAGAAGGCTAAATAGTCAGGAGTTGGTTCTAAATCTGGGGCGTGATAGTTTAAACTCGGATCACGATCATAGCCGCGACTGGGTTGAATTCCCACAAAAATATTATTGAGTTTAATCCCGGAAATGGGGAATATTTCAGGATGAGAATGGTCTGAAAAATCCAGATTCCAACGTTGACAAATTGCCGCTTGTATGGTTTCAGGAAGTTGAGAAAAATATTGTTTAAAATCGTCCCAATTTAATGACTGTTGAATGCTTCTCTGTTCCCGCCCTTCTGGATCATTTGTCACCCCAGAAGTCAACAGTTTAATCAATTCTTCTCCCGTTTTTGGGACATTTTGAATCTTGTATCCTGCCTGTTGCAATGCTTCGAGGATATGCACACAACTGGCGGGTGTGTCAAGCCCCACTCCATTGGCTAACCGTCCATCTGCGGTGGGGTAGTTAGCGAGGATGATCGCAACACGTTTTTCTGTAGCTTTTTTTTGGCGTAATTTTACCCAATTTGCGGCGAGATCGGCTACAAATTTGATGCGATCGCTGACAGGAATATACCCAACGACGTCAGTTTCTAACTTTTGGTTCCAAGTTTCTACCGCCTTAAAAGATACCGCACGAGTGATGATCCGTCCATCCACTTCGGGTAAAGCGACATTCATCGCCACATCTCGGGGTGAAAGTCCCTGAAAGTCTGCTTCCCATTGTTGAATGGTTTGACTGCTGAAAATGACTTGTAAAATCGGAATATCTAAGCTAAATAAAGGAGAATTTACAGTAGAATCTTCGTCAATAGAAGCTATCGAAAAGCTAGTTGTATTCAGAAGGATTTCAATATTTTTATCTGTGCTTTTTTGCAGTTCCATCAACACTTCTCCCTGCACATCTGGATCGCGCAAAGATGAGACAAAAACAGGGATTGGGTTTAAATTCCGCTCTGTTAACGCTTGACAAAGTTCATCAATGGGGCGAATATTACCCGATAAATAATGAGCGCGATAAAAAAGGATACCCACTTGAGGAATATTGGGTTTAGATGCTATTTTATTTTGATAAATTCCAACACGAGGAACGGAAACAGGCTGCTGATAAGTATAGGATATATTTAAACAAGTTTTCGCAATAAATAATAAAGCGTTTGTATAGTTCTCAATTCCGCCTTCGGTGAAATAATTCCAAAGTTGATTTACAATATTGAGAGATACTGTTGAATGACTCATTAACTCTGGGTCAGGGCGATCATCTCCGGGTAATATAATTAACTCTGCCCCGGTTTTTTCAACCGTTTCTGCAACCACTTCTAAGCCATAATTCCAATAGGAACGTCCGCCCAAAAGTCGAATTATAATCACTTTTGCTTGGGTTAAAATCTCCTCAGCATAGGTATCGATGGTTAACTGTTGTTGCAGTTGTAAAAGGTTCACAACTCGTAGAGATGGAAAATCACTCGGAAGTTGATCAACTGCGGTGGCTAGGGTTTGAATATCGGTATCTGCTGCGGTTAAAAAAACAATCGGTGCAGGCGTTTGTTCGATGAAAATAACGCCTTCCGTGTCAGGAGTCCAACCGCCAGGTGTAGCAGAAATTCTGTGCATTTATAATCTTTTTTTATTACGTTTGTTGTTGTGCGGAGAGTAAACTGAATTAAATTAAGGGCGGGTTGATCAATGTTGTCTGTGAGAAACATAGATTTTAGCTGAACCCGCCCCTACAACTGTAAACTGAATTAAAGCCAATCTTCTTGATCTTCTTTTTTAACTTTGTAAACTTGACCTTTAGCGTGTATTTCACGAGTTTTTTCAAACAGAGTTTCTTCAGTTAATTGCCAATTTTGCAAGATTTTTTCTAAATCACTCTGAATATCTCTAGCACCGGGAAATCCGCGATAACGAATTTTTAATCGGGCGAGTTCAACCAAGTTGAAGTCCGTCGGTTGATCTGCAATTAAACTCTTAACAGTGGCGTGATCACTATTATATTGAGGATGTTTTTGTTCTTGAGTGTTCATACTAAACCCAAATTAAAATAGAGCAAGCCTTACTCAATAGTCAAGCAACCCGTAGAGTATGATCCTCAATTTCTCTACGGGATAAAAACACTTAGAAAATAACTTGCTAGAGTAGAAAAGAAGTCTCTTTTCTCAGTGAAATCGGTGACAAGCCCGAATAGAATAGACTCGATTTAAACAGAGTGAGTATCATTACTGATTTACAGAAAGCTAATTCTAGAGTCGAGAGAAAAATCAAGCCATTTAATTCTGATTGGCATCAGGAAAAGTGCGCTTAAACTCTTCAATCAGCTCATCAATTTCTTCAATCGCTTGATTTACATCAATTCTCAGCGTTCCTAAATCGGGTTTCTCTAGCAATTTGACTAGAGACTCTCGCTTAGTCTCAATCAGAGCAATTCGCTCTCGAATTGTATTAGAGTCCATTTGACCTTTCCTTTGCTACCTTATCCTCTATAATATATAGCGGTAAGCACTGCAAGCTGCAATCTAAATCGTTAGAGTCAGCAGACAAATCAACGACCTTGATTTTAATTTCAGGATTGCACTCGCGTCTCTCAACTGTACGAGCAACTAACGCAGGAAAGGGGGGCGCTTGCTATCAGAAGGCTTATTTTTTGTCGTTTCTGCTAAATACCGTTTCAGAGCTTTCTCGCGATTTTTCATAAACGTACCCCAAAAACCCGGTTGCAACTCATCCATTGTCTTAGCTAAAGCCCAGATATCAATGGCAAGGATATTGTACAGCCGTTCATCTTCCTTTCTGAGAGAGTCAATCTGGTCTAGAAGCTTACGCTCAACGTTGGCAGTCGATAGATCATTGTCTCTAGTCATGTGAGGGTTAGGTAATGAGGGCATAAACAGGGATGGAACCGCTAAGGAGAGTTATACTCGTCAAACTACTGTGAGATTTCCCATCGATAACCGATCAGATCAAATAGGGATCTTCTCGACCCAGCGACATGATATGTATATCATCAGTAGTGAATCTACGCGGACTACCTTAACATATATGTTACGTCAAACATCTTTAGCTCAAGTGGGCTTAATATTGGGAGGACTGCTCACTGTTGTCGGGTTTGTTGCCTATTTTAACGACTATGCAACCCTAAATTTAGCAGGCTTCTTTTATGGAATTCCCCTGTTGTTAGGTGGACTAGCCTTGAAAGCGGCAGAATTGGAACCTGTTCCCTATTCTCAACCCACCTCCCCCGAAGTCTTGGCTTTGCGAGAACAACTTGCAACCGACACCCAAAACCAAGTTCGTAAGGATGTCACCCGCTACCGCTACGGCCAGAGCGCTCATCTGATAGACACTCTGGAACGCTTAAAACTCGGGGCAACCGATGACGAACATCCCAAACTCCAAGGAATTCGCGAAGTCGCTGTAGACCAGGCCTATGCTTTGGTTCTGGAGTTTGACTCGCCCTTTGTTTCCTTAGAAGTGTGGCAAGAAAAACAGGAAAAACTGACCAAATTTTTCGGCCCCAATATCAAGGCTGAAATTACTCAACCCCAGGAAGAACAAATAGATTTGGCCTTGATTACAATACCTCAATGAACAGTCACCAGTGTAGGGGCAATTGATCAATTACTCCTACCCGTTAACAGTTCTCTTGCCTGCCTGTTCCCTTATTTCTCCAGTCTGACCGCATACCACTGAAGGTATTTTCCGGGGCCTAGATCGAAATCACAACAAGTATTCACCAGATATTGGGCTTGTTGGGAAATCGTCGAAAACTTTTGCAGATCTCGCGGTAACTCATCCTGTCGCTCTGACAAAATAGATTCGAGTTTCTGTTGCAGTTCGGCCACTGTGAGCAACTGCTCAGGTTGGTTAGATTCCAAAACCACATAGTGGTCTTCCTCATACATGATCGAATCCGGCATCTTTGTACTTTTGTCAACTATTAACATTTGATTGTGACTTAGGCTTGATCCCCTGACAATAGGGGAAAATGTCCAAGTATAACGTGATAAAATGAAATTAATTCCTGACAATCCCGACCGGATTACCGGAGTTTATTTTCTTCCGTTGGGTTGAGCTGTCTCAACTTAAATCACACTCAAGGTTCAACCCCCTCACAAATTTTGGTTAAAAACTGGTACGACGTACTTCTATGACTACCTCTGTAAGTTCACCCACACAAGATCACAAACTCTCTAAGGTTGAAGGGATTAAAGAACGCAGCAACTACCTGCGGGAACCCTTAGCCACCGAACTGCTGAACGACGAAAACTTCTTTAGTGATAATGCCGTTCAAATCTTAAAATTTCACGGTTCTTATCAGCAAGATAATCGGGATAATCGGGCTAAGGGTCAAGAAAAAGACTATCAGATGATGCTCAGAACCCGCAATCCCGGTGGGTTTATTCCCCCCTCACTCTACCTCACCCTAGACCGTTTAGCCGATGAATACGGCAACCATACCCTACGGGCAACCACACGCCAAGGCTTCCAACTACACGGGATTTTGAAAAAGAACATCAAAACCGTTCTTTCAGAGATTATTCATCATATGGGGTCAACGCTAGGGGCTTGTGGTGATCTCAACCGCAACGTTATGGCACCCCCAGCCCCCTATAAAAATCGTCCTGAGTACGAATACGCCCGTCTCTACGCCAACAACATCGCCGACTTACTCACCCCGCAAACAGGGGGCTATTATGAAATTTGGCTCGATGGTGAAAAAGTCATCAGCGCCGAAGAAAACCCCGAAGTCAAAGCCGCTCGTCAACGCAACGGTAATGGTACCATTTTCAGCGATCTAGAAGAGCCGATCTATGGTCAGCATTATATGCCGCGCAAATTCAAATGTGCGGTAACAGTTCCCGGAGATAATTCCGTTGATCTATATACCCAAGACGTCAGCTTAGTCGTCATAACCAACTCAGCCGGAGAACTCGAAGGATTTAACGTGATCGCTGGAGGCGGTTTGGGACGTACCCACAACAAAGAAGAAACCTTTGCTCGAATTGGGGATCACTTGGGGTATGTAGACAAAGCAGATATCTATGATTTAGTCAAGGCAATTGTCGCTACTCAGCGCGATTATGGCGATCGCCATAATCGTCGTCATGCTCGGATGAAATATTTACTCCATGATTGGGGCGTTGAGAAATTCAAAGTCAAAGTCGAGGAATATTTTGGCAAAACCCTACAACCCTATAAACCCTTACCCGATTGGAAATATCAAGACTACTTAGGCTGGCACTCTCAAGGCGATGGTAAACACTTTTTGGGGATTTCCGTTGAAAATGGTCGGGTTCACGATACAGGAAACTTCCAACTGAAAGCCGCCTTAAAAGAAATTGTCCAGCAGTTTCAACTGCCAATTCTGCTGACTCCCAATCACAATATCATTCTCTATGAAATACCCCCTCAGTACAAATCCCAGATTGACACAATACTCGCTCAACACGGAGTTCTCAAAGAAACCGAAATCGATCCGTTAGTCCGTTTTGCGATGGCCTGTCCGGCTTTTCCGACCTGCGGTTTGGCCATTACAGAATCAGAACGAATCATCCCTAGTATCCTGGAACGGATTCGGGTATTGTTGGACAAGGTAGGCCTAGAACAAGAGCATTTTGTCGTGCGAATGACTGGATGCCCTAATGGATGTGCTAGACCCTACATGGCGGAGTTAGGGTTTGTGGGGAGTGCGCCTGACTCCTACCAAGTTTGGTTAGGTGGCTCTCCAGATCAGACACGACTGGCTGAACCCTTCGTTAATCGCTTGGCGATTGATGAGTTGGAAACCTTCCTAGAGCCGATTTTTGTTTACTTCAAACAAGATCGCAAACTCGAAGAAAGTTTTGGGGATTTTTGCCATCGTGTGGGATTTGACTCGATTCGTCAGTTTATAACCAACTACTCATTGAATCCCTCGATGAATATTCAGACTCAGGAGATAGCTGTTACCTTAGATCGCGAGACCCTTGAAGAAGTCTCTCCCTCAGTCGCGCCCAGTGACCATGAGGATTCAGCCATTTCAACTCAACCGTCTATCGATGATGGGGGTGATCCCAATAAAATTCGACATCGGGTGAGTGTTCGTCATCAGACTTATTTGGATTTGAGAGAAGAATCAAAGCGTCAGGGAAAACCCGTCGTTGAGATTGCGACTCAAGCGATTGAAGAATATCTCAGTCGGATGAAAGCTCAACAATAAATTTAGACCCTTTTTTTGAGGGTTGAGGTAGAACTTCTGTAACCTAAACTTTTTACAGCTTAATGGTTCAACTTCAAAGAATTGCGATCGCTCCGACGCAAATTTCTAACCGACACATCAATTTAACGGCTGAACAACAGCATTATCTGGGTCGGGTGTTACGCTTGCAAGTGGGCGATCGCTTTATTGCCATTGATGGTCGGGGCCATTGGTGGCGAGCTGAGTTAGAGGTGTCGCTCCCAGCGCCCTCTCCTCAAGCAATCATTCTCGAAGCGATGGTCGTCCAAACAGAATTACCTGTAGAGGTGAGGCTGGGGGTGAGTCTCCCGAAAACAGGATTTGATGATATTGTGCGTTATTCTACGGAGTTGGGGGTTTCCCAGATTGTTCCGATCATTAGTCAACGGACTGTGCTTAAACCCAGTCCCCAAAAGCTGGAACGTTGGCGGCGCATCGCCCGAGAAGCCGCAGAACAATCTGAACGTCAGATTATCCCAAGCATTGTTGATCCGATCTCCTTGGCGACAGTAATGGAAGATTCACACCTTTTTAGTTTGAGTACAACTCATCAATACATTTGTGTGGCACGAGGTTCGCTTCCCCATTTGCTCAATTGTATGAAATCATCTCCCTTAGACTCGGTGACTCTACTAACAGGGCCAGAGGGAGGATGGACAACGGCTGAAGTCGAAATGGCGATCGCAGCAGGTTTTCAAGCCGTCAGTTTGGGAAAACGAATTCTCAGGGCGGTAACGGCTCCCATTGTTGCTTTATCCTATGTGACTGCCGTTTTAGAAAGTTCTCCAATACCAGAAGATCACCTGTCAGTTTAACCTGAAAAGCTGAAAAAAAGCAGATGTAAAACATCCAAAACTGACTAATATCTGTATCAAATATACCTAGCAGTTGCCTCTAAAATTGGCTAAGTCTCACCTCTGAAGCCAACTCAGTATAAGATTTGACGGCGTATCCCCAGTTTAGATATTGGCATAGGCTCAAGCTATCGTTTTATAATGTAAATAGTTAAAACTGTATTAGTCGTTTGACAGCCAAAAGCCCAGTAAATTAATGACTAACCCGAACAAAATTCTCGCCGTCATTAGACCGAATAGACCGAAGCCCGATGACATCAAGCCGTCAGAAGCTAAGACTGAAGCCAAGACTGAAGCCAAGACTGAAGCCAAGACTGAAGCAAAACCCTCAGTCCCCGAAAAACCAAGTCCTCGTCCCCGACCGGGTTTTCAATCGTCGTCGGACAGACCCTCTAGACCCTCTCGCCCGAAGGTAAGGCTTCTAGAAGAAGTTCCCCAGGCAACAAATGCAGAGGGTGAAATCTTTAACCAGGGAGATCAAATTTGGGTCAGATCCCCTTGGGGTAAATGGGCGGTTGCCGAAATTGAGAAGTTCTACCAAAGCAGTCCCGATGAAATTGTAGCTCATTTTGCTCCCAAAGAAGAACGGGTTGGCTGGACTTGGATGGGCGGATGTATCCGTTCTAAATTGCTGAAAAAAGTTGAGACTCCCGAGTAGAAAATAGTAGATGTCCGATCATTGACAGCAAAGATGAAAGGGTCGGACATCCAGAGAAATTTAGGCTAGCGTTGAAGATTATTTTGCTAATTGTATTGTGACACAGACACCAGTTGTTCTTCTCGTTCCCGCACAGGGGAAACTGGAGTAACGGTGAGTTTATCGGCAAGAAGGTTTAGCTTTTCTTGAACTGGACGAGAGTTGATAAACTCTAAAGTGTTGTCTGTCAGTTCATCTAGATTTCTGGCTGTTGCCTCAAACGCTGGATAGTTTTCTGTAAAACTCGGTTGAAAACGGAAATAGTGCTGATCATCCCGTTTAATTAGATGCTGAGAGATATGATCAATCGCATCAGAAGAACCCTCAAAAAACGTCTCTAATAGAGGAATACTCTTCAAGGGATAAATCCACTCAAAAGCTCCCGATTCTTGGGCTTGCTGTACCCCAATTGATTTCACTTTTTTCTGACCACAACCAAAAGAAGAAACAATATTAGAGAGATCTGGTTGGTTTTTTATCGCTTCCGCAATCGCACATAAAGTCGGATTATTAGCGACTACTCCTCCATCAATTAAGGGAATACACTCTTGATTATCTTTAGGATTATTAACGGTTAATTGATAGCCTTGTTGTTGCCAGTATTTGAGAAATTTGATATTTTTAAGGACATGGGCAGGAAAGGCTACAGGTGCCGCCGCAGATGCCCGACAAACTTCCCAAATGGGCAGGGTTTGACATTCTTCTTGTTTACTATTAAAGACAATAGCTTGACCATTATAAACGTCATAGCTTGTTACTAAAGTTTGAATGGGAAGTTGATAAAAAGTGTCCTTTTTAAAGAGATATTGTAGCACATCTTCTAATCCTTTCCCATTATAAAGGGGTTGACTCGCACCTCGAGAAAAGCGGTTAACAATTCCCTGAAAAACTAAGTTGAATTTTGATTCGGGAAATATCTTCTGAGGATATTGAGAATTCAGTGAATAAAAATTTCTAATTTCTGAAATCGGAAAACCGTGAGAAATCCCACAAGCAATCAGACTCCCGGTAGAAGTTCCCGCAATCAAATCAAAACAATCTCTAAGCTGTTTTCTCGGAGCGCGTTTTTTGATTTGTTTTTCTAGAGATTCTAACATGATAGCCGTAACTAAACCGCGAATTCCGCCACCATCTAGAGAAAGAATAGAATAAGGTTTAGATGTCATGATTTCAAGCCTCCTTCAATACAACAACAGCCTAACTTTAAAAAGGAGGTGATGAATAGTCCCTTCTTTGAGTTACACTCAAAAGGGTTATACTCTAGAAATTCCCGCACTCAATGATTTGAGTTAAGGGTTAACCCAGATTTGTCCGATCATCTCCACTTGTTCAGGACTAATATTAAGTTGTTCGATCTCAACATCAGTGCCTAAGTCAAGGGTCATATCATCTAAATCAAAGTCTTGTTGTTGTAAGGGAAGTTCTAGACGGGGAGAGACGAGTAGCAACTCTTTAGGGCTAGCAAGGTACAACTCAGTTTGAAACACACAAGCCGTCAACATCCCATCAGTCGAGAGAATTTCTGCTGTGAGGGTGATTTGATCTTTTGCTAAGGTGATCTGGAGATTTTGTAAGCCCTGAATCTCATTGGGGAAAGAAATATTAGGGTTTTTGGCTTGCTGCGATTGAATCAAAGGAAGAAGAAATTGACTGATCGCCCGAACCAGTAAAGGAGATTGACAGGACGTGCTAAGATCGTCGTAAAACATACAGATTTGAGAGTCAATGGGAAAGCGTTTGAGCAGTTGCAGCGGCTTCCCTTTGATCACTTGACCGATGTTGATATGAATACTCGATCCGCACAGAGCAATTTGGCTCAGGTGTAGTCCTCGATAGATGGCACGGGATGCCTCGACTGTCACCTCAGAGATATGACCTGTTAGACAATCCCGATTATTGGCGGTGATTTTGATCTCTAGAGCGTCTACCTGTTCAACTTGCGATCGCAACCACAACTTTACAGCTCGAGATAAGACCTTACTCACCAGTTGTTTAGATGTAGCCTGAGTTGAACCCATAGACTGAATTGCCTTTCTAGCTGAACTGTTCTAAGTTTTCTAAGCGTTCATGTTGACAGAGCTTAGGAAGAATTACCGATTGCTGTAATATTTGTACATAGTTTATCAAACTGTGCCAAAATTTAGCGGGGTTCTCAGTCTGTACAAAGATGCCCACGCAATTTTTACCGATATGGACGAAAGGCTACAAAAAATCATGGCGACTTGGGGCATCGCCTCTCGCCGTCAAGCAGAACAAATGATTCTTGCCAAACGAGTGCGCGTCAATGGTAACATTGCTCACTTAGGACAGAAGGCAAATCCCTCATGCGATTGTATAGAAGTAGATGGGAAGCCAATCAAACCCTCTCATCGACCTGTGCCAATCTACCTTTTATTAAATAAACCGACTGGGGTTGTTTCAACCTGCGCCGAGCCAAGTGGACGGCGAAGCGTCTTAGACTTGTTACCTCGTCGATTGCGGATGGGGCAGGGAGTTCATCCGGTTGGACGTTTGGATGCAGACTCCACCGGAGCATTACTGCTGACCAACGACGGTGAACTCACCTTTCGCCTGACTCATCCTCGACACCATATTCCTAAAACCTATGAAGTCTGGGTAGAAGGTCATCCACCGGAATCGGTGTTACAAGCATGGCGTCAAGGTATTATCTTGTCGGGTCGAAAAACACTACCCGCTCAAGTGCGACGGTTACAGCCAAGAACGGATTCTCAAACCCTTTTAGAAGTAATTTTATTTGAGGGGAGAAATCGACAAATTCGCAAAGTCGCAGAGCAACTCGGCTATCCCGTCGTTAAACTTCATCGCAGTGCCATTGGTTCGATTCAGCTTAACCCTCCTGGAGAACCTGAATTACCGCCCGGTTGTTACCGACCTTTAACCCCGTCTGAAATGCAATTTTTGCGATCTGCTGGTCAATTTCTAGCATCAATCTGCCAAAAGTCCCCTCAATCCTATATATAAATATCAAGGAGTTGTGTGTATGAAAGTCAGTTTACCGTTCTCAATGGTCAGAAAAAATTTGGGTAACAAGGGTCGTCCTGTGAATAATATTGAACAAACTCAGAGATTAGTCGAGATAGGCCTGCAATTGCGTCAAACTCGTCAACACCATTCTTTGTCATTGGACATGGTTGCCGCCTACACCATGATTCGCTCTCATTTGTTACAAGCGATCGAAGAAGGTCAAATTGAAAATCTGCCCGAACCGGTCTATACTCAAGGCTTAATCCGGCGATATGGTAATGCTCTGGGGTTGAATGGGGAGGAACTAGCCAATTTCTTTTTACCTGAACCGATTCCCTCGATTGTCTCTAGCTCATGGATTTTGCCCCTGCCACAGTTACGACCCACTCATCTCTATCTCACCTATATCCTTCTGATTCTGGGAACCATGCACGGCTTGGTTTACCTGATTAAATCCTCTCCAGAGATAGTCGGTTTGCCGGAACAGAATATTGCACAGACAACCCCTACAGCAAACAGTCCTCAGTCGATGAATGTCTCTAACACCAGCGACTCTTCAACTGGACAGCTTGTTTTGCAAGCCAGCCAAACCTCATCCCCAACAAACTCGGCTGCCGTTAACAAAACCGTAGAAGTCGGAATTATAGTTAAAGATGAATCTTGGGTTTTGATTGAAGTTGATGGGAAAACCGAGTTTCAAGGAATTTTGCAGGGGGGAACGAAACGCACCTGGAAAGCCCAAGAAGAGTTAGTGGTTGTCGCAGGCAATGCCGGAGGCGTGATAGTGACGCTGAACAATGGAGAAAGCCGACGTTTGGGAGAACCGGGCATGGTGGAGGAGGCGGTGTTCAAGGCGAACAACTCCCCCTCTGAAACTGCCAATTCTAACTCCTAAAAGGGGTTAGTCGGAGCAAGTCGTTGCCCTAGCACTGACAACCCATAACTCACTCCTCCTCACACTTTACCTGGGCAAGCGACCGTAGATTTCGGTTAAGGATCTCAGGCGATCGCGAAGTTCATCGGTAATTGCTCCTGGTTTGAAGCGCCAAGCCCAGTTCCCTTCGGATGTACTCGGCTGATTCATCTTCGCTTCGCTTCCCAAGCCTAAAACATCTTGCAAGGGAAAAATCGCCTGATTCGCCACAGATGCTAGGGCAACTTGGATTAAATCCCAATGAATGCCGTAGCCCATTGTTCCGCCAATATAGCTGATCACTCGGGCTTGTCCCTGTAATGAACGTTGATTAAACCAACCTACGGTGGTGTCATTATCATGGGTTCCGGTGTAAGCCACCCAGTTCGGTGTGCTGTAATTGTAGGGAAGATAGGGATTATCTGGCCCTGAATCAAAGGCAAAGTGCAGAATCTTCATGCCGGGAAGTTCAAATTTATCCCGTAACGCTTCAACTTCTGGGGTAATCAAGCCCAAGTCTTCAGCGATAATCGGCAGTTGACCGAGTTTTTCGTTTAATAGATTAAACAAGGCTTCTCCCGGCGCTTCTATCCAACGACCATTAATGGCGGTTGTTTCGCCTTGGGCAACCGCCCAAAACGCCTGCAAGCCCCGAAAATGGTCAATCCGCATAATATCGATACAGTCGAGAATGGACTGGACTCGCTGCACCCACCAATTAAAGCCATTTTGTTCGAGGCGTTCCCAGTTATAAACGGGATTTCCCCACAGTTGCCCGGTTGAACTAAAATAGTCGGGCGGAACCCCTGCCATTAAAGACGCTTCACCTGTTTCGCCATCTAAGCAAAAGATTTCGGGATGAGACCAAACATCGGCACTATCGTGAGCCACATAAATCGCCACGTCTCCAAAAATTTTAATTCCTTGTTCGTTGGCGTATTGTTTCAGTTGGGACCACTGGCGGAAAAACTGAAATTGCAGGAATTTGTGAAAGAAAATTTGATCGGCGAGTTTTTCGTGCCATTGTTTCAGGGCTTCCGGTTGGCGGCGAGCAATATCTTCGTCCCATTTGTGCCAACTTTCCCCATCATGGGCTTCTTTAATTGCCATGAATAGAGCATAATCATCGAGCCAGTAGGACTTATTGCGGCAGAACTCCTCAAATTCGTTTTCTTCTTCGGTGAGGGTTTCTTTGAAATTCTGGCAGGCTTTACTAAACAAGTCCCATTTGAACGCTTTAACTGCATCAAAATCAACTTGTTCTACAGGAAACTGAGGCAAACTTTCTAAATCTGTGGGGGTGAGTAATTCTTCCTCTAATAGTTTATCAGGACTAATAAAAAGTGGATTTCCCGCCATTGCAGAATAGGAGAGGTAGGGAGAGTTCCCAAACCCTGTGGGGCCAAAAGGCAATATTTGCCACAGTTGTTGTCCACTATCTCTCAAAAAATCAATAAATTGATAGGCAATTGGGCCAACATCTCCGATCCCATATCGACCAGGTAGTGAAGTGGGGTGAAGCAAAATACCGCTAGATCTTGGAAATGGCATGATATACGCAAAGCACGAATGTGTTAAATACCTAAATACTTTGAGGGATCTTTTACCTTGAAACATCCAGCTTGGGTAGGAATTTTACTGGTTTGTTGGCTTGGCACGGTTATCCATGTCAGTTTAGATCCTTTATTCATCTTACTGCTATTGGAGACTGTCGGTGAACTATCCCAGCTTATTGACGGATATTGCGTCTCACCTTTGACATCTTGAGATTTTGGACTCTACTCTTGCAACCGACAAACAAGCTGATCCTATAAATTCATCCTCAAAAAAATATTCTATCCCTTCAATTGATCGCTAATCTAGAAAGATGAAACAACTATGAATTAAAGATGATTCATCTATGAAATCTTAGGACAATAAAATCTTATTTTTGCTCTAGTTGTAGATTTTCGGTATACTAGAGAAATCAAACCAATGATTAATATTTGATCTTATATCAAATATTAGGATTAAATCTTGAGCTGAAAATTTTAATCGACAACTGAGGAGTTGAAAAAATATTATGTTAACTGCATTCACAGCCGGACTCTTACTGATTACCCTCTCTGAACTTGGAGATAAAACCTTTTTTATTGCGGTGATTCTCTCGGGTCGCTATTCTCGAAAATTGGTGTTTTTTGGGGTAACACTCGCTTTAGCCTTAATGACTGTTTTATCTGTTTTTGTCGGACAAATTGTGTCTGTATTGCCTAAAAATTATTTACACTATGCAGAAATAATCCTCTTTTGTGCTTTTGGGATTAAACTCTTGTATGATGCTAGCAAAATGTCGGCTAAATCCAGCCAAGAAGAAGAACAAGAAGCCGTAGAAGCTGTTGAAAAAAGCAAATCAAAATTTCCTAAACGCAAAAGTTCATTCGGAGTTGTTTTAGAAGCTTTTCTCTTAACGTTTACGGCAGAATGGGGCGATCGCACTCAAATTGCGACGATTGCTTTAGCAGCCAGTTATCACCCTGTTGGAGTCGTTTTAGGTGCGACTTTGGGTCATGCTATTTGTGCAGCTATTGCGGTTATTGGCGGACGATTAATTGCTGGAAAAATTTCTGAACGGATGATTACTGCTATTGGCGGTTGTTTTTTTATTTTGTTTGGTTTAGTTGCAATTTGGGAAGGAGTAGGAACACAAACAATTTAGCAGGGAACAGGGAACAGGGAACAGAAAAGTTGGCAAAAGGCGCTCTTGCAAAAGGCAGTTTTGTAGGGGCGGGTTCTGAATAAAGATATATTTCTCAGAAAAAACCTTTATAAACCCGCCCCTATGAGACTAAAAAACCCGGTTTCTTCAAAGGCTTTCTGAAATTGACGATGTGCATTGTAAAAGAAACCCCATACTAGAGACTAAAAAACCCGGTTTCTTCAAAGGCTTTCTGAAATTGACGATGTGCATTGTAAAAGAAACCCCATACTAGAGACTAAAAAACCCGGTTTCTTCAAAGGCTTTCTGAAATTGACGATGTGCATTGTAAAAGAAACCCCATACTAGAGACTAAAAAACCCGGTTTCTTCAAAGGCTTTCTGAAATTGACGATGTGCATTGTAAAAGAAACCCCATACTAGAGACTAAAAAACCCGGTTTCTTCAAAGGCTTTCTGAAATTGACGATGTGCATTGTAAAAGAAACCCCATACTAGAGACTAAAAAACCCGGTTTCTTCAAAGGCTTTCTGAAATTGACGATGTGCATTGTAAAAGAAACCGGGTTTTTGGCTTCTAGAGACTAAAAAACCCGGTTTCTTCAAAGGCTTTCTGAAATTGACGATGTGCATTGTAAAAGAAACCGGGTTTTTGGCTTCAATTTGAACCGTTAGGTCGTTGAATAATCGTCTCAATTACCCGTCGTTTAGCTTGAGTATCAATCCCAATTAAACGCACATAATCATTGGGATTTTCTGATAGACAAGCCTCAATTGCTGCCATAATTTCTGAGTGATGACTGCTATCAATAATTGAACAACTTTTCCAAGATCCTGTTTTGAACCGACGCGGATCAGCATATTCCAAACCGACTCGATATCCTGCTTCTAAAATCTGTTCAATTTGTTCAAGAACGTCTAAACTCAGTTTCGTTGTCACTGCTTGACCTTCACTAATAAAAGTTGATCCTTTACTATCTCCTTGCATCACAGCACTCACTTTGCTATCAAACCGATGAGGAGGCATAATTGGGTTATAAGGAAGATGAGTTTTTTGAGTATAATTTGCTGGTGGCTGAACCGAATTTGATGGGGGTTGGGGTTGTGTTACTTCGGGATGAAAGATGCGGTATTGGTTATATTCCTCGACTAATCTCAACTCTTTAATTCGTTGCTGTTCTTTTACCATCTGATGACCCATTTCTAACAAATGAGAGAAGCTAAAATTAGGGTTTTTAAATTCGGGAGGTTTTTCTGTACTATTGACAATGAGCTTAGAAATTTGTTCAATTCCTACTTGATGAATAAAGCGTTGAATTTGTTCGTCGTAAATTCGCGATCGCAATGCACTAAAGAAATCTATCGACTGTTCGGGAAACTCTTCAACTAACTTCACTATATCCTGTTTTAAGAGTTCTTGTTGAAAAATTCCTTCCACAATTTCAACCCGTTCTTCTGGGATAGGTTCCCAATAGAACTTTTCCATCCGTCCATCTCGAATTAGAGGCGCATAAAGTGTTGAAAAATCATTTCCGGTGACAATAATCGGAATCCGTTGTAATGGCGTTGCATCATAACTTCCGGGTAGCTGAACATTCGTCGGATTATCCGCAATATTCATCAAAGTGGCGTTAACTAACTGAGTATTAACCGTGTATTGGGTTCCCGAGTCAAAACGTCCTGCACCCGCATCAATATCATTAATAAATAATGCACACATTTGACCTCTTACCCTCGTTTGTTCCGAGGCTTCACGATATCGCAGTCGAATTAACCGTGAAGGATCTCCGGCGTCTGGACTCTCTAATTCACCCCCAGAAATGGTAACAGGTTCAAATCCTAGTTTCTCAAACACCAGTTCACATTGAAAGGTTTTTCCTTCTCCCTTGCGTCCATGTATTCCTAAAATCAGGGGAACTCGCAGGTTAGAGATTTTTAAGAAGTTTTTGGTGATATGAACGGCTAATTTGTCAAGAAACCTGGGAGAGATATAATAAGACATAGGAAGAGTAAAATTTGATTTGACAATATTATTTTAGGCTAAAACAGACCTTTTTAATTCCATGAGATTAAATTTTTGAAGTCTTGTATAATTTATGCCGACTTAAAATTGTTTTCTGATGTTTTAGGTTGAGGTAAAGGTTTACCATCCTCTTGATAGTCTTGAACCAGCAATTCTAACACTTCTTGAGCATTATTTAATGCTTCTTCGTAGGTATCACCATGAGTGTGAAATTCTTGAGTGGGAAAATCAGGTAAATGCACTAAATAACATTGATCTTC
>NZ_LATL02000295.1 GCF_000972705.2 Limnoraphis robusta CS-951
GTAAAAATGAGCCGAAGTGGGACTATTCTTAACGGGTAGAGAGACAATGAGAAACAACTCTTTAGGAACAGTCGGAAATTTTTCCACTTTTGATGCAATTGACCCCACAATCCGATAAGATAGACCTAACCTCAAGAGTTATGAGATTGCGATCGCCAACCCCACTCCCGAGCTGGGAATCAAGTTTCGCAAGCCAATGGCTCAGATCGGTCAATTCTTCTCAATCCCAAACGCATGAAAGCCCAAATTTACGATCGCATTGAAACTTTAGTTGATATTCACGAAAAATTTAGCAAGCGCTTGATTCCCAAGGGAACAATTGGCACCGTTACAGAATATTATGAACGCCCCAAAGAAGGCTATGGCGTTGATTTAAAGATTAAAGATGAAGCTGCATTTGGAGGCTTTGATTATGAGAATGTATTGCTTTATCCCGAACAATTTAAAGTGATTAACCAAACCGCAGAAGAAGAACATTTAAAATCTGTTTATCAGGATATTGATTATAAAGTTCTTGAAATTACACCGGATGATCCGCAATTTATTGTCCAATCTAAACAATCTCAGGTAGACTTGTAAAGAAAGGCTGCGATCGCAACGGGGACTCCGGTAGCAAGTTTCACTTTTATTCGATGCTAAAAGCTTCCGGATTTTTGAGATGACAGAGAGAAAAAGCCTACTCAGAACCCTGTCAAACCAAAAATAATCAACCAGGAGTTACTATGAATTGGACAAGGCGTACATACATCGTTTTGTTTATCTGGGCGATGTTAATGGGGCTTGCACTTCATCACGCTTTAACTCGTCCCCAGGAGTTCAGTCTGCGAGTTCTGCACACGAATGATCATCATGCTCACCTAGAAGCAGTTGAAGTCGGGGATACTAATCTTGGCGGAATTGCTCAACGCAAAACCTTAATTGATTCGCTTCGGAGTGAGGATAAAGCCCCCACATTGTTATTAGATGCGGGGGATATTTTTCAAGGAACTTTGTATTTCAATAAATATTTGGGTGAGGCGGATTTACCCTTTTACAATGAGTTAAATTATGCCGCCGTTGCCATTGGAAACCATGAATTTGATAAGGGTCAACAAGTTCTCGCTGACTTTATCAAACAAGCTCAATTTCCAATGGTTTCTGCTAATATTGAGGTTGCATCAGATTCTCCTTTGTCGGGTTTAATTAAACCTTGGATTGTTCAACAAGTCAAGGGTGAAAACATCGGCATTCTGGGCTTAACGACAGAAGAAACTGCACTATTATCTAGTCCAGGAGAGGGTGTTGTTTTCACCGATAAAGTAGAAGCGGCGAAAAAAGCCGTTGCTGCGTTACAAAAACAGGGCGTTAATAAAATTATTGCTCTGACTCATTTAGGCTTTTCTAACGACCTAGAATTAGCCCGTCAAGTGGATGGAATTGATATTATTATCGGCGGACATTCTCACACGCCGTTAGGGAATATGCCAGGAGCAACTGAACCCTATCCAGTAGTTGAAAAGACTCCAAATGGAGACACCGTTTTGTTCGTTACTGATTGGGAATGGGGGAAATATTTAGGCGATTTACAGGTGAGTTTTGATAGGAAAGGTCGTTTAATTGATTGGCAAGGTTCACCTCATGCCGTTGATGATAATATTAAACCCGACGAAACCTTTATTGCTCAACTCGATGAATTCAAAAAACCCCTGGATGAATTACGTCAACAAGTCATCGGAAAAACCACAGTAAAACTAGATGGCGATCGCGCGAATATTCGCACCCAAGAAACGAATTTAGGGAATTTAATTGCGGATGCCATTTTGACGAAAATGAGCGTTGATAACGGACAAATTGCGATTGTTAATGGAGGAGGAATTCGAGCCAGTATTCCCGCAGGTGAAGTCACAGTCGGTCAAGTTTTAGAAGTGTTACCCTTTGGAAATACGGTGACTCGACTTGATTTAACCGGAAGCCAAATTAAACAAGCCTTAGAACATGGCGTGAGTCGAGTTGAACAAGGAGACGGATGCTTCCCTCATGTTTCTGGAATTCGGTTAAGTTGGAATTCTAAAGCGCCTGCGGGTTCTCGAATTCTTTCAGTACAAATTCGCGATCAAAAAGGCAATGAAAAACCCCTAGATTTGAATGCAACCTATCGGGTTGTTACCAATGATTTTATGATGGGTGGAGGGGATGGTTACGAGATTTTTAAAGAGGGTGAAAATCAAGTTGATACGGGATATTTACTCTCCGATGTTGTGATTGATTATATTCGCAATCAATCGCCCCTAAATCTCCAAGCTGAAAATCGAATTGTGCAGAAAAACGTCTAGTCGCTATCAGGTATAGCAGTACCCAGACCCATGATGACATTTTTTGATCAGGAAACTCACCACCAAGACACAAAGATTCCGAAAAATTCCCTCTTTAGTATCTCTGTGTCGAGCGTGGTTTTTCTTCTTAAATGATTCGATAAATAAAATTAAATGTCGCCCAAGCATTAATATCTAAAGCTAAAGAATCGGTCGAAATTCCAGCCCGTTCAACGCCAAGCTGACTGGCTTTGTTTAAATCCTCTAATATCGCTTCCGCCACATCTAGGGGATTCGATAACATCCGAAACTTCGTATTACCTTCTCCAGACTTATTTGTTTGATCAATGACTTTCAGGGTTTGAGTGAAAGGATAGTGACTCAAAATCAAATAGGTTTCCGCCAATCCCGTCGGCCCCCGTACTATTTCTCCTAACATTTCCGTTGATGCAGTATCCGTATAGGAAGGGGTGGGAGGCAGACTGAGAATTTTACCCGGAACAACCCGTTGCTGTCGAGATTCAGTTGTGGAATTCTCATCGGTTTCCGACTCATCAAGCAACAGATCAAGAAGGTAAGCTTGTCCGCGAGTGTTGAGATGAAACCAGATAAAATACAAGGGCAAATTGCCGTTATTTTGCAACTGATATTGCAGACGACTCCCGACAGGAACCGAGACAATACCCTGACTGACAGAAGGCGTGAGGGTAGGGGATGCAGAAGGCGGTGAACTGTCTTTGGCTTCGGTGGGAATAGGATTTTCTTCTGCCTGTTTTTGAGGGGTTTCTCGGCTGATTAAAACCTTGGCTTGAGGGGAGAGTAAAGCTAAAGTTGCCCGAGTTTTCATCAAGGAAGATTGATCATTGAGTGTCAGACTCAGGAGTTTAACCGCCAGTCGAGTTCTCAGTTGAGGAACGAGTCGCTGTACCGCGATTTTCACGGCTTCTCCCCCTTCTCCAATACTCTCAGGTAACACAGCTTGACCCATTGAGAATAAACCGTAGCGACCTTGAAACAAAGAAGGTAAGGGAGCCGAGGGACTCTGAGCAATCGTTGTGTCTCGCACCCGCCCTAGAATATAATCGCTAGATTGTTCAGGGGTGACAACAGAGACGTGAGGAATCCCTGAGAAAGCGCTGGTGGCATCTACCCGTTCAATTCGAGCCAGTTTAGGGTCTAAGGCAACTTTCAAATTGATTTGGCGCGGCAGGACACGAATCGATTCTTGAACGCGCTGTCCGACTAAAATCTCGGGTACAACGGAGGAATTGACCCCACCTATACTTCGCAGGGTTGCTTTGGCTGTTAAACCCATTCGAGAGCGAATCACCAGTTGAGACAGGATGGCGCTAGTCTGTGATTGAGAGTCCGGTACAACGGTGTAAAGAGAGTTGGCTTCGTAATAGTCTAAAATCGATGCGGGTAGACCGCTCAGGAGTAATTTAGCTGTTTTGCCATTGTCTTCGATCGCTTTGATTACACCGTCTGCGGGTTGATCTTGAGAGAATAGACGATTGAGTGTCAGGCGATGTTCGGATGGCAATTCTGTAGCTGAGTTGAGTTCTTGATAAAATTGAGGCTGTTGAGCAGCACCCATCGTTTGTTCGACTGTACCTGCCACTTGAATTAAACACGATTGTAGGCGATCGCTGGGAAATGCAGACCATAGGGTTTGGGTGAGGGTATGGGTAAACAGTCCTGCACTCCAGTTCTCCCGATTCATCTCAACAGCAACTTGTGAGGGTTTGGTTGCACTGAGAACAATACCGGGAAATTGATTGGGACGGCGTTTTTCGAGTTGTTCTCGGTCAAGATTGAGTTGAGATAGTAGTTGCTCTTGAAAGGCGAGTTCAGCTTGAGAGAGTTGGGAAATATTGGGACTTCCACTGGAACGAATCCGAAAAGCACCTTGTTGACTGACACCCGGATAAACATAGCTGGTATCGAGTACCGTGATCACTTGATGAGTTGGTAGCGATCGCAGTAGTAACCAGAGGGTATCCTCTAACAAGTCATTAATCTCGCCATTTTCTTGAGCCGAAGGGGAACCATCAATTGGTACCAAGGCATTCTGACTCGTTGAGGAATTCTGACTGGAGTTGAAATGAGGAATCGAACTGCCATACCCACTAAAATGAAAAACAACAACATCCCCGGGTTTTGCCTGTTGGCTGAGATGAGTCAGGAAAGTATTTTCAATATTTTCGCGGGTGGCTTCGAGATTACTGAGCGTGATAATATCTGAATCTTGGAAACCAAAGCGACGAGTCAAGAGTTCTCGTTGCAATTCCACATCTGTAACGCACCCTCGCAACGGTTCAAAACCGCTACTCCCGGCTGGATATTGATTGATTCCCACCAGCAATGCTAACTTCCGCCGAGTGGGTTGGGCGAGGGCTTGGTAGTAGCGATCGCTCATCAGCGACCACTGTGTTTCACTAATTCCCAGTGCAGTTAGTAATAGACTAGCCCGTTGCAAAAATTCCCGTCGTTTTAGTCCCATTCTCTCTCCCTGACATCCTACCCTGCTGCTGAAAACTTCTCACTTTTTTCGCTTTATTCAATACCCTACTAAGCCGAGGAGGCTCAAAGATTGTTCCTTGGGGTTTCCTCTGGTCGCTTGTTAATAAGATTGGTTTTCCTGGTGCGTAAAGTTGGCAAATGTTCGATTTGCTTTCCTCTAGGCTACCGCTATCTGTTTTTTATGCTGTGATGCTTGATAACCCATCTTAGATCGGTTGCTCTGTGATTGGGTTTGCTTATTTTATATAATATTTTACCAGTTCTCAACGCCATTCAAGCTCAATTGATCATCCCCCTAATCCTTGATGCACCCTGACATAGCAAAAGGATAACACTGAGGTTGATTCTCAGCCAATGGGGAGATTTCCAATCAGTAAGGGGATTAAGGGGAGTTCTGTTGAACTCAAAAGCGCTGCATCTGAGTCTGAGTAACAGACTTAAGCCTGCATGGCTTTGATCAACTCCGCCGCGACTTCAGGACGAGAAAACTCCGGAGGGGGCAGTTCACCCCGACGCAACATTTCCCGCACCTTGGTACCCGAGAGGTGAATCCGTTGTTCAGGGGTACTCGGACTGGTTTTACTGGTTGCCATACCGCCACTGAGGGTACAGTAGAAGGCGTGTTCAAACTTCATCGGTACAATACCCAACTCCGAGGTTTCAAACTCATCGAAAATATGTTGAGCATCATAGGTGCCATAATAGTCACCCACACCCGCATGATCTCGACCGACAATGAAGTGAGTACAACCGTAGTTTTTCCGCACAATTGCATGGAAAATCGCTTCCCGTGGGCCTGCATAGCGCATGGCTGCGGGATTGATTGCCAAAATCACTCGTTCTTTGGGATAATACTTGTCCATCAAAATTTCATAGCACCGCATCCGCACATCGGCTGGAATATCATCGGATTTGGTTGCTCCGACGAGCGGATGTAGAAACAGGCCATCAACGGTTTCTAAGGCACATTTCTGGATGTATTCGTGGGCGCGGTGGATGGGGTTACGGGTTTGGAAACCAACAATGGTTTTCCAGCCTCTTTCCCAAAATAAAGCCCGAGATACAGCAGGATCGAGCTGATATTGGGGGAATAGAGGATGATCATCTCGCTGAAGTAACCAAACCGGGCCTGCTAAATTGATCGGCCCTTGTTCATAGACGACTTTAACACCTGGGTGCTTTTCATCGGTTGTCCGATAGACGTTGAGGGCTTCTTTTTCTTTGTTGTAGGTGTATTTTTGGGTGAGTTTGAGTACACCGACAAACTTGCCAGAAGGAGAGTCTAAACGAACTAAGTTTCCTTCGAGTAAGGGAGTAGCGACTTCTTCGCTAACGGATAAGGTAATCGGAATTGCCCAAGGCAAACCGTTACTCAGGCGCATCTGAGAGACAACGGTTTCGTAGTCTGCCTGTTCCATGAAGCCGCTCAGAGGACTAAATCCACCGATAGCAATCATTTCTAAATCAGACAGCGATCGCTCATCAAGCTGAACTCGGGGCAGGAAGTCTGCTTTTTCGATAAATTCCTGCCGTTGCTCTGGGGAGGCAATGCGGTTAATCAGTTCTCCGCCGTGGGGAGCAATTGCGTCTTTCTGCTGACTCAAGGGAACCTCTCTAGGTGAACGACAAGTTGTGAAAATTATTAAGTTTTTCTAACTTTCCATCTTAACCTGTTATCGAACACTGTCTCTATCTAAACGTACCTATTTTCGGATAATTTCTCGAAAAAACCCCTGTTTATCCCTAAATTTGCCGACTCTCTATCCTTCTGAAAGCTAAAACCCTATTTGGTAAGATTTGTCAAGCTCGAGGGTTCGAGTTCCCGAAAAGCGATCCCGATCTGTCGGGGGATAGATTTACAAGTGTGCTAAAACAGGTATCGTAAAAATGAGTCAATGTGGACTCAGGACATCAGGGTAAAGGAGTGAACGATGCGAGTCAATTGGAAACTGTTTGCGCTTCTGTTGCTATGGATGCTTCCCGTTCAGGCTCAGGTGTCTAATAGCCAAGTGCAGGCGTTAGTTGAGGCTTTACGTTTGGCGGCGCCTCAAACGGGAACAGAAAATGATGGACTTTACACTGACTGGCAGATTAAACCTGATAATATTCCTCGTTGGTCTCGACTCTGCATCGGTCAAGAAATGACCCCTGCTCAGTTTGAAGCCAATGATAGCAAAGCCAGACAAGTGTTAGGCTGTGTGATGGAAGATGTCCTCAAGCAAGAATATCCCAACAGTGGCAATAGCGAAGATGTGGCGATCCGGCGAGCGGCATCTTGGTGGATGACCGGAGATCCCAACCAATACAATAATGGTCAGATCGCTGACTACACTCAAAAAGTATTACGTTTCTATCAGCAACAGAAAAAATAATTCACTTAAAACCAAGAGACAAACGGGGCAGGTAGAGAATCTGCCCAATTTGGCGATGGGAACATTTTGGCGTGCCGTTTCGACTGAAGATGTATATTAGAGAGCATGGTACAAGTCAATTGCCAACTTCATCTCAACAGGTGAAGGCAAAACTGGGTTTCACATCTTATCGTAGAAATATAAATTCAGTCAATCCATCCACACTCCATAAAGGGGGGAATATGAAACGCATTGCCATCGCTACACTTTTGCTTGCCACAAGTTCAGCCATTCCCGCCGTCGCATCTCCTCCGCCGGGGACTCCTACCTTGCGTACCTCTGAAAACCCGGTAGAAACAGAAGGAGTATTAATCGCCGACAGTCGGGATGATGCTTGGAGAAGATATCGAGATGATCGTCATCGCCAACTTGACCGTCAGGTGAACGATGAAATGAACAAACCTCACAATTCTCGCTTATCTCAGAAACAGAAAGAGCAAGTGATTCGGGATGCTCACAAGGAACTCGATAAGCAACTTGATCGAGAAGAAAAAGAATGGAAAAAACGCTATAGCGACTCTAATGATCGAAATGATCGTTTTAATAGACGATATGATGGTCGTAATGACCGCAATAGAGACACTCGCTATGATGATCGTCGTAATGATCGTAATAGAGACACTCGCTATGATGATCGTCGTAATGATCGAACTCAGAATGATCAGTATTACCAAGTTGATCCGCAAAATCCCTACGAGCAGTATAGAAGAAGAGTGGTTTATTAATTGATGCCTCAATTTGTAATTTTTTCATCCCCAAAGTCGGGGCAGGTTTTGGAACTTGCCCCTATTTTTTTGTTCTAAAAAAGCTCAGGATGTTGCATGAAATATCGTTTTTTCTGGTTCAGTTTCGACTAATAATTTACCTTGAGAAAACACATACTGAACAGTTGAGCGTTTGCGAATGGCTTCAAAACGATTGTCCGCATTTAAGATGATAAAACTCGCGGGTTGACCGACTTCTACCCCGTATTCTTCAGCGAGTGAAAGTGTTTTTGCACCATTCCAAGTAATCATATTATAGCAGGCTTCTATTTCTGCCATTCCAGTCATTTGACACACATGAACCGCCATATGAGCCACATCTAATAAATCCCCTGTTCCTAAACTATACCAGGGATCTTGAATACAATCATGCCCTAAACTTACATTTAATCCCTGTTGCCATAATTCTTTAACTCGCGTCACGCCTCGGCGTTTGGGATAGGTATCGTTACGACCTTGGAGGGTAATATTAATCAAAGGATTGGCAACTAAATTAATATTTGATCGCTTTAATAACCCCATCAATTTAAACGCATAGGCATTATTATAAGAGGCAAAAGCTGTTGTATGACTCGCTGTAACTTTTTCGCCCATTCCTGTTCTAATGGCACAAGCAGCAACAACTTCTAAAAACCGAGATTGGTCATCATCAATTTCATCACAGTGAATATCAATTAAACAATCATATTTTTGGGCAAGTTCAAAAATTCGATGAACCGATTTAACTCCATCTTCTCGGGTTAATTCATAGTGAGGAATTCCCCCAACAGCATCCGCTCCTAAATCTAAGGCTTTTTCGAGTAATAATTCATTTTCGGGGCGGCTATAAATTCCATCTTGAGGAAAGGCTACAATTTGCAGCGTTATCCAGTCTTTTACTTCTTCTCGAACGGCTAATAAAGCCTGTAATGCGGTTAAATTTGACTCGCTGACATCAACATGAGTTCTCACCCATAAAACCCCTTGTTGGGCTTGCTGTTTGAGGGTAGAAATTGCCCGATGTTTCACATCTTCTATTGTCAAATTTTGTTTACGTTCTTCCCAAATTTGAATCCCTTCAAACAGGCTTCCACTCTGATTCCAACGGGGTTCTCCTGCGGTTAAAGCCGAATCTAAATGAATATGAGATTCTACAAAGGGAGGACTAATGAGTTGACCTTGTAAATTGATTTCTTGTTGGGCTGACTCGCTAATAGATGCTGCTATCCCTGCTATTTTCCCGGCGGAAATTGCGATGTCAACCGTTTCTATTTGACTGGGCGATCGCAGTAAAGAACCGTTTCGGAGAATTAGATCATAAAGTTGAGTAGACATGAGCAATTTAACCTTGCTGTTTGGCTTGTTGAATGGCTTGAAAAAACTGTTCGGCAGTAACAGAATGGACTAAACTTAATGGATAAGCATCTTCGCTGATCGCTTTGGCATAAGCGGCTTGTAAATAAAGAGAATAGGACTGATCATTTTCGAGATAAACTTTGAAAAATGCCAAGCCGATAGCATTCGTATAGTTATTAATGGTTAGGGGAACTGGATCGACAATTTCTTTCAATGAATAACTCACCGCCTGACTCACCATACTTAGGTTGAGGTTAATATGATGATCACCTTCGGCTAACATCAGATATTTATCAGGTGTTGTCAGCCAAGTAAAGGATCGAACTTGTTCCCAAGCAACGGGTGTAACTTTATCTTCTCCACTGGTTTTCCACAAGATTGGTATTTGAATTTGACTTAAACTCTGTTCTCCAAAGATGCTGCTATTAACGGGATTAATTGGCATAATGGCTTTAACTCGTTCATCTCGGAAGTGATATTTTGTTCGAGGTAATTCTAAGGCGCGACATTGGAATAATCGAGCGAGGTTTATGGAGTCAAATTTAGCTGCACAATCAGCTTGTAAATTCTCAAAATCAATCTCTGCACCAGCAATTGCTAAAGCCGTATAAGCCCCAAAAGAATAACCTGCTACACCGACTTTATCTAAATTTAATTGACCTTCAAATTCGGTTTGATTGCGACGTTCGAGTTCATCTAATAAAAAGCTAATATCTGCGGGTCTATCAATAAATTCCGAGACTTTGAACACATCAGATGCTCGTCCGGATAATAAGGCTTGAATTTGGTCTGTATCGCTGCCTGGATGCTGAATTAAGGCAGTAACAAATCCATAGGAAGCTAAATGTTCACCCAAAATAGCATAATCCGTTCGACTGGCAGCTAAACCGTGAGAAAAAACGATAACGGGGATAGAATTGGGTTGTCCTTGATGAACTTGATTGAAAGGAGTGGGAAGATAAACATCCACCAACATTTTTCGATTGCGTTTGTGATCTTGGAGAAGGATAGTTCGTTTTAAAGTGCTATAAGGTCCAGGCTGTCGAATATCGGGTTTTTGAGTGTAATCTAGGAAGGGTTCTAAGGCAATTTCATCTGTCGATAATTTCACAACTTTGGCGATCACTGCCTCAGTTTCTTTGGATAAAGTTTGGAATTGATCGCGTAACTCAAACAGCAATTGAGTATTCACCTGAATGCCTTCACTGGGGAAATAATGCAGGATATTCAGTGGGGTTAATCCCTCTGGATCTTGTGCAGCTTCGATAAAGGCGGTTCGGATGGCATCGGAACCATTTCTCAGGGTAATTGTTCCTTTTTCATTCAGTTTGGCTTGAATTAAATCTCCTAATTTATCTAAAAAGATTTGACCCGTAGGAGAATTGAGAAATTGAGAGACCATCATGGGATCAAATTTATAGGATTCTAGGAGTAGATTCCTAAACTGTTCTTGATCTTCTAAACTGAGGAGAAGCAGATAACGTTGGAGTTCAGGATCGTTAACGATTCCTTCTTTTGCGTAGACTTCTAAGGCTTTTACGGAAACTGAAACATTCGCTGAGGCAAAAGAGAGATAGACTCGTTCTGCTGCATTTGTGGGTAATATTGAAAAAAGGGCAGCGAGAATCCCCAGAATTCCACTTTTGACGATATACCGAAATAAAAATCGCTCAGTTGGCTTACCTTTGCTGTTTTTGGGATCTGGGTTGTGAATTTTCATGGGCAAGGAATCCGGTCAAGAGTAATTCAGAATCAATACTGAGAAATTTTCAGGGGTAACGTTTATTTTCCTTATTTTAAACGATTTTTACTCCTTGTAAATCGCAATTTGCTTGCATAGAGTTCTCAGGGGTTTGGAAAAACGATTTCGTAGCAGGGAGAATGACTCCAGGCGGACTTCTGACTTTTGGCCATCGGCAGATTTAGAGTGGACAATTAGGGTTTATCTAGATCTGTGTTGTCGTGAAGAACTTGTTTAATTTGTTCAAGGAGATCTGACATAGAAATCTGACTCGGTAAAATTTTCATATCGAGTTTTGTCATTAATTCTTGAATTTGTTTGTCTAATTCGCCGGAGAGGTTATCAGTCAAAAGTCTTTCTGATTGAGGGTTTGATGCGGGGTGAGACTGTTCAAAATTGCCAAGGGGAACATTAGATTGATTTAAAATAAGAATGGGGAAATCCGTTGAGATTTGTTCTAAGGTGGAAAGAACTTGTAAGAGAACTGGGGATAAATCTTCCGTACAAATTAACAGCAAGTCTACGCTTTGATATTGAACCTGTTGGAGAACTTCTGACCAAGATTCAGCCATTAATCCTCGAAAACCTGCGGTTTGTAAATATTGCACTAATGCGCGATCTATTTTTGTTTTAAATCGGTTTGTTTGAGCCTCGGATTGAGGGGAATATTCATCGGTATTAATAAACTGATTGAACTTTTTAGTAGAAGAAACTGCATCAGATTCTTGAAAATCAGGCAGGATCGAGAAATCGACTAAAAGAATATTCGGTTTCCAATTCATCCCAACTGCCACTTGAATGACTTGTAGCAAGGCCGATTCTAGGCTTTGGTCGGAGTCTTTTTCTCGGTTTTTGTTCTCTAAATATTCAGCGACCAAGCAAGGAAAAACTGACAACTTTTCAATGCGATTGGCGATGTCTGTTGTGGGTTGATCCAAAGTAATCAGAGGCAGATGAGCGAGAATATCGTACTCACTGAGTTTTCGGAGAAATGTAGCTGGATTTTTGACCCCTGTGGTACTTTGTAAAATCATAGCATCAGGATTCCAAATTCGCGCTAAAAGTTCGGCTTGATTGAGATCATCGGCTTCTAAAATGCGACAACTTGAAAAATGATGCAGGATTAAAGCAGAATGATGAATTGAATTTAAGGACGTTTCTGTACTCCCGGGTGACTCCTGAGTAGAAGACAGTAGAATTTGAGTCTCTTGTTCAATCGGATTTAGCCAGAGTAGAGTTAATCGCTGAGTCTGATTTGAAAGAGAATCTTGTTTAAGTTCAGTGAGAATTTTCTGTAACTCTTGCTTTTGTACAGGTAAACTGATAAAGCCATCACAATTGTTAAGTTGAGCGCGTTTTTTATCCCCCAAAGTCGCCGTAATCACCACAGGGATTTGATGAGTATGAGTGTTCGTTTTTAGTAAGGTTAACACATCCCAACCCGACAATAATGGTAATAGCGGATTGAGAAAAATGACCCGAGGTTGTAAAAAGCGGGCTTTTTCGAGGGCTTCAGTTCCTGATCGGGCAATCACCACCCGATAACCCAAACTGGTAAGCTGTTCAGTCAGACTAAAAATATAACGCGGTGCCGCCTCCACAATCAAGATTAACCGAGACTGAATCTCTGGACTGGGACGGGGAGAGTGAGCGGGGGAGGGTTGCGCCTTTGAGGTGGGGTGAGAGGGCTGCCAGTCTCGGG
>NZ_LATL02000296.1 GCF_000972705.2 Limnoraphis robusta CS-951
TTGCTGTAAGGGTTGTCAATGAATCAGTAATCCAAAGCCGTGAGGCTTGGAGAATCCCCTTTCTTTAGAAATGGGGAGTATGTCAACTCCGATGGTTCAACGGGTTCACAACAGGTCTTTAGGCCTCTAAATGTTCTGCCTGAACGGATCGACTTTGTGCGACAATGGGTAGGCATTCTTGTGTTGAACGATTTTTGTTCATCAAGACTTACCGGGCTACAGATTAGGGTGTAAAAAGTGCTGAAACTGCGCTAACACACCCCATTCATTCAGGCTTTGCGTAGGTTCTTTCAGTTCTACATCACTGACGAATCACTGTGTTTGCGATCGCTTTAGAACAGAAACAATACAAAACCTACTGCTTGTCTGACCTGGCTGCTCAGTCTCGGTTAGAGGTTGTACCCGAGCGGGGAGGGATGATTACTCGTTGGCAAGTCAAAGGAAAGGAACTCCTCTACCTGGATGCAGAACGGTTTGCCAATCCCAACTTGACGGTACGAGGCGGGATTCCGATTTTGTTTCCGATTTGCGGAAATTTGCCGGATGATGCCTACCGTTACAATGGTCGGCGCTACAGTCTCAAGCAGCATGGTTTTGCTCGGGATCTGCCTTGGACTGTCAGCGATCAAGTGGCCAGAGATCACGCGGCGATTACGCTGACGCTCTCCAGCAATGGCGAGACTCGCTCTGTTTATCCGTTTGATTTTGAGCTGGAGTTTACCTATAAGCTCAAAGGCAATGAGTTGATTATCTTTCAGCGTTTCACAAACCTCTCGGGGACGATGGAGGGTTTACCCGCTCAAGTGATGCCGTTTTCGGCGGGGTTGCATCCCTATTTTTTTGTTGCGGATAAGAATCACTTGCATTTTGAGATTCCGGCGATGCAATATCGAGACCAGATGACCCAAAAACTCCACGATTTTACAGGTCGCTTCGATCCGAGTTTAGATGAAATTGATGGGATTTTTGGCCCGTTAACGGGGTTGGCTGCGATCGCAACGGATACCAGTCGCAACTTACGAATCGCCATGAGTTACAGTTCTGCCTACTCAAATGTGGTGTTTTGGATGGTCAAGGGCAAAAACTACTATTGTCTCGAACCTTGGACGGCTCCCCGAAATGCTTTGAATACAGGTCATTTACTCACCTATCTCAAGCCGGGAGCCAGTTGTGAGATGTTGGTTCATCTGAGTGCAACATTTTTTGGAAAATAGTGTTTACATTGATCAAGAAGCTGTGCTAGAATGATTAATCGTTGAGCAAAAATCAATGAAAGGGTCGCTAGCTCAGCGGTAGAGCACTCGGCTTTTAACCGATTGGTCCTGGGTTCGAATCCCAGGCGACCCATAAAAGTTAATGTCATTGCCTTAAGCTTCTTCCAGCTTTTGTGTCCCTGTAGAGAAAATCATGCTACAGATGATAAATCTCTAGAGAATAGGCGCATGAGGGGGCGGGAAAATGTAAGTTGTTGCTGAGAAGACATCAAATTTTGGCAGAGGCACGCATTTTTTACTCAACTTTCCAACTTGTTTGGTAGTGAGTAAAGGGTGAGGAACGTTAGAATAAGGGTTTCAAGTTACCTATTGATTATTATGTTTGCTCAATTTCGATCTCGCTACCCGACAGGCAGTTTAATCTCTGAGTTGCTGGCGATCGATCATGGCAAGTATGTAGTTCGGGTTTTGGTTGAAGTCGATAGTACCATTATTAGTTCGGGACTGGCGGCGGCGGATACGGTTGAATTAGCAGAAGACCAAGCCCGAGTTCGATCGCTTCAAGTTTTAGGCATTGAAACCTCTACAACCTTACCTCCTTTGTCGTCTACTCGTTCTTTTTCTGCCTCTGCGAGTACACCTCAATTTGAACTGAATTCAGCCCCCGAACAACCCCAGCTTTCCGCCTCTGTGGTAGAGTTTGAATCTGAGGCTGAGGCTTTTCCCCCTTTTCCTGAATTGGAAGATTCGCTTCGGAGTTCGACTGCAAGTTCATCGGAGGATTGGCTCTCAGCAACCTATATTAAGCCGAGTTCTTCCCTTAAATCAACTTCAACGGATTCGAGTTCGACGTCCTCAACGAAGGGGCGAGGTGCTTCATTACCTCCTTTACCGGATCAGCCTTTAAATAGCAGTAATGATCTTTCCGCTTATCCTGAAGAGATTTCTCCGACTCCTGGGACTGCTAACAAGAAAAAGTCAAAAGCATCCCTAGAGTCTACAGATTATTCCCCAGAAATTGCTAAAACCGATCTGGAACTGAAACGTTTAGGTTGGACAAAAGAACAGGGGATAGACCATTTACAAAAAACCTACGGAAAGCGATCGCGTCATTACTTGACAGAAGATGAGTTGCTGGACTTTCTACATTACCTCGAATGTCTTCCGACTCCCACACCCCACGCAGACAGTTAAATAGGGAGTGGCGAGTGAGGAATGGGCAGTAATGGGGACAGGTTACTGAATAAAACCCCGGTGCGCGATCAAGTTACCGGGGTTTTTAGGGCGTAACTGTTAACTGATTTTTATCCGCCGTTGTGAGAACTGGTGTGAGCAGCTAAGGCTTTGCGATCGTAAACTTGATCAATTAAGCCATAATCAACGGCTTCTTTAGCGGACATGAAGAAGTCCCGTTCGGTATCTTCTTCAATACGGGAAAGGGGTTGACCTGTGTGATCAGCCAAATGTTGGTTGAGGCGATTCTTCAAATAGAGAATTTCTCTAGCTTGAATTTCGATATCGGTGGCTTGTCCTTGGGCGCCGCCTAACGGTTGGTGAATCATTATCCGAGAATGGGGTAAACTCATCCGCTTTCCTTTGGCGCCCGCACTCAGCAAAAATGCTCCCATACTTGCAGCTAACCCGATACAAATGGTGCTAACATCGGGGCGAATATGGTTCATGGTGTCGAAAATCCCCATACCAGCCGAGACTGAACCCCCCGGAGAGTTGATATAGAGGTAAATATCCTTTTCGGGATCTTCTGCATCGAGGAACAGCATTTGAGCGACGATCAGGTTTGCTAAATCGGCGGTTACGGGTTGTCCGAGAAATATAATGCGATCGCGTAAAAGTCGGGAATATATATCAAAGGCGCGTTCACCGCGACCCGATTGTTCAATAACGGTTGGAATCATAAAAACCACCAATCAAGTTCACTGTTTTTGATTGTAGCGACTGTTGTGGGGTTAGAATCACGCAATAGGGAAATCACTACCTGTGAAGGGAAAGGCGATCGAGATCAAGATTTCGTTCAACTGAAGAAAAAAGGGTTTTCTCACCCTTTACCAAATCTCCAATTAAATAAATCTTGAAGATATAGAAAAAAATAAGCAGAGATCTCTAGAAAAGGTGTAAATTCTGGATTGTCACCCAGCCTACAGGGAAACTATGTTTTTTTAGGGTTTTAGGTTTTCTGAAGAAAAAAGTGGTGAAATGCTATCCCACGATAGGTTTTGGCGATACGCCTGACGGCACGCAAAATCTTAGAATGAAACAGCCCTGGGAGCCTTAAAAGAGGGGGTTTTTACTCATTTTTTTACTAATTTTATAGGTTTAATTAAAGTTCCGTAAATCTACGGAGGCTCGGCGATCATTTAACGGGTATCTTGGAGTTAGAAGTTCATCGCTCGGATTTTATCAATTTTCGTTTCGGGAGTTCAACTCATGCTTGGATGGATTTTTGGCGGCTTGGTGAAAAAGTTAGAACGTTCGGCGAAAAGAGTAGAACGGGATTTTGTTGATCGTTCTGCAAAAAAGTTAAATAAACTTGCAAATGACCTTGATTACATGGTTGCCAAACGAACGGACAAAGTAATGAACCGGATGGAAAGCCTAGAAAATAAGACGGTTCAAGATATTAACGAAATCATAGATCAAACCACTAAAAAAGTTGATTACATGGTCGCCAAACGAACGGACAAAGTAATAAGCGGGATGGAACGCCTAGAAAATAAAACAGTTAAAGATATTAACAAAATAATAGATCAAGCCGATGAAAAAGTCAAGGAAAACCTGCGGGAAATTGATCGCATTCGCAGGGAAACTATCGAAGAAGTCAACCAGACGATTCAAGAAACGGATTATTATCTTGAAAACCGCATTAACCAAATTTCATTGATCGTGATGGAATCAATCGTTGAAACCAAAGATTTAATCCGAGATCTAGAATTATTGGAAACTCAAGTTTTCGATGATGCTGGTTATTTAATCGATCAAATCGAAGAAATAGTCGATAAAACTATCGAACAAGTTCGCGGAGAATTGCGGCGACATAGTGCAGAATTAATTCCCAATCCTTTTGATCCCTGTCGCCAAAAACTGGGGTTGGGATTAAAGCTTGGTTTTCAGTTATCGGATATTGAATATTATCGGTTGATAGAATGTTATGAACTAAGCAAATTAACCCCAAACACTCCCGTACAAACCATCATTGAAACTTACGGTCAACTTCAACTGAATGCAGCCAGAATGGTTGCTTTAACTCGCAAAGCGCCGGAGTTAAGAAAATTCGCCGTTGAAGATTGGTTAAAGTATGGTGTTTTGTGTCAATTTTGGAGTAACACCATCAAAATTTATGATTCGACCGAGTTAGAAATAGAGTCTTCTCCCTCACCGCAGCAGTTCAATTATCAAGAGTTACAAACAAAACTGATCGAATCTATTTCTAGTTTGCAGCAAAAGTTTTCTAAACCGACGGATTAGCTTATAGTTTGTAGTAGTAGTCAGTAGTAGTCAGTAGTAGTCAGTAGTAGTCAGGGGTTGAAACCCCTGCCTAATAAATAAAGTCCTCTCAAGAGGACTAATAATTAAAATATTAGTCGGTTTTAACCGACTTTCACTATTAGCCGGGGAATTAATTCCCCGGTGCGATCAAATCTTAAACCCAGGATAAATCTAATGAACTCCAACGACAACAAAACCCCTCTAGAATACTACGAAAGAGCAATTCAAGAGTTAACCAATACTCGCGAACAGCTTCAAACCGAGTTGGAAAGTCTAAAAGCGTTGAAGGATGAATTAAAATCCACACAGAATGAACTTGCAACAACCAAAGCTAAACTTGATGACACCCAAAGAGAATTATCAAATACAAAACAAGAACTTCAAGAGAAAACTGAGCCTTTTGAAAAATTAAGCCAGAAAATAGAAGCACGGGTTAATTATTGTTATTCAAACACTCAAGATGTTAAAAACAAGATGGATACTGAGTTAGAAACTCTCAGAAAAATGCAGGCTTCCTATCAAACCTTGAAGGATGAACTTGCAACAACCCAAGCTAAACTTGATGACACTCAAACCGAGTTATCAAAAACCAAACAAGAACTTAAAAAAGAGACCCAAGTCTTAAAGACTCAACTTGAACGCACTCCAACCGAGTTATCAAAGACCAAACAAGAACTTAAACAGGAAACAGAACTTTTGAAAAAATTGAGTAATAAAATTGAAGCGCAGGTAAATTATTGTTATTCAGAAATTCAAAATGTAAAAACCCATATCAATAGCTTAAATCCCGATATTTCTGGACGTTGTTTATCCTTTAACTATCGAAAACTGAAGTATTTTCTAGAAAATAAAATGTGGAAAGAAGCCGACGAGGAAACATTTAAAAAACTGCTTGAGTTAACCGGGAGAGAAAAAGAAGGAAAATTACTGGAAACCGATCTTAATTTACTGTTCTCTGAAGATTTGAGAACTATTGATCGACTCTGGATAAAATATAGTGATGGACATTTTGGCTTGAGTATACAAACTAAAATTTATCACAGTTTGAGAAATACTCACCAAAAAGAAGATCGAGTCTGGAATGCTTTTGGAGAGAAAGTAGGATGGTGTGCAAACAATATCTGGCTTTGGTACAAATCTGTAAATTTTTCGACTTCGGCTCCTTCTGGTCATTTACCTGCGAGAATATGGGATAACTGGGATAAAGGTGGTGTGGGTTCTTTTAAACCTCTTTTATCGAGACTGATTGATTGTGGAATTTGAAGTCTGTCGAGGAATGAATTCCCCGTCTAATAAACAAAGTCCTTTTAAAAGGACTAACAATAAAACTTGAGTCAATTTTAACTAACTTTTGCTATCAGTATAATTTTAATCAAGGACAAATCTAATGAATTATAACGACAACAAAACACCTCTGGAATACTACGAAAGAGCAATTCAAGAGTTAACTAATACTCGCGAACAGCTTCAAACCGAGTTGGAAAGTCTCAAACAGTTGAAGGATGAATTAAAATCCACACAGAATGAACTTGCAACAACCAAAGCGGAACTCAAAAAAGAAATGCAAGCCACAAACGCCGATCTACAAAAGCAAAAAGAAAAGTTATATAGAATAGAAAGCGGTGTTTTTGCGGGAAGCGTTGAAAAAACCGAAGGATGGAAAGGAACTCTGACTGATACTAAAGGAGATAATCGCTTTATTCGACAATACATTGAGTTTAAGAAAGCTTTCAACAACCCTCCAAAAGTTGTAGTGGGAATCTCTTATGCTANCCACAAACGCCGATCTACAAAAGCAAAAAGAAAAGTTATATAGAATAGAAAGCGGTGTTTTTGCGGGAAGCGTTGAAAAAACCGAAGGATGGAAAGGAACTCTGACTGATACTAAAGGAGATAATCGCTTTATTCGACAATACATTGAGTTTAAGAAAGCTTTCAACAACCCTCCAAAAGTTGTAGTGGGAATCTCTTATGCTAACGTTTCTAGAAAAGCTAATCATCAATTAAAAGTTAAAGCTGTTGATATTGACTGCAAAGGATTTTTCTTAGAAATTCAGACTTGGGGAAACACTGAAGTTTTTGGATGTGATGTTAACTGGTTGGCTTATGGTTTGTAGTTGCGCTTGAGTGCCATCTTAGCTTGATTTTTCTGCGTGCATCGCAACAACGAGCTTAGTTAATTTTTTGTAGAGATCTCTAGAAAAGCTGTAGAGTGGGTGACATCAAAGATTTGTGCATTCTTATGTAAATTCTCGACTGTCACGCACCCTACTTTTAAATTTTGATGAACCAACGTTTCTGATACATTCCATACAACACCACCCACCATATTAAAATATTGGCGATCGCAAACGCTAAAGAACCGTTCATTTCACCCGCCCAAGACACAAATATATTTTGATAAATCCAAGTTTTCAAACTAATTAATTCGCCATTTTGAGGAATTTTAGTATAAATTAAAATTCTTGCTACAAATCCTGAAGCGACAAATAAAAATATAGGGTTTAGTCCCATGACTTCCCAGGGAAATCCCCACTTTCGTTTCTGACGAACTTCGATGATTTCATAACATCCTGCAAGTAATAATAACGCCCAACCTGCGGTAACGAGAACATAAGAACTTGTCCATAAAGCTTTATTGATGGGAAAGATTAATCCCCAAAAATGACCGATAATAATATTACATAAACCCATAACGACTAAATTGAAACTGGTGTGGCTGTTTGCGGGTTGTTTTTTCAGCCAGTCTCCAGTGAAATACCCGATTAAAACGGTGACAACTGCGGGAAATGTACTAAATAATCCTTCTGGATCGTATTTTCCCTTTCCTAAAAGATGATTTTCACTCAAGATTAGGCGATCAATATAAGCAGCTAAATTTCCTTCGGGAGTGAGGTTTCCGACTCCATAACCGGGAAGAGGAATCAGTTGCATGGCGATCGCATATCCCACTAAAATTATAACACATAAACCTGCTATTTGTTTGCGGGATAGGTGTAAAATTGCGATCGCGGAGAGTCCGTAAGCGAGACTAATTCGTTGTAAGACTCCCATGATTCTAATATTGCTGAAATCATAGTTCGGATAACCATTAAGAAGCAATCCCAATAAAAACAAAATAAGACAACGACGTAGAATTCTCAGATAGAGTTGAGGAGAAATTGTCTTTTCAGACTCTCGATTTTCTGGGGTGTATTTAGCGAGGGAAAATGCGATCGCTACACCGACAATAAAGAGAAAACTGGGAAATATTAAGTCAGTTGGGGTGTAACCATGCCAGTCTGCGTGTTTTAAGATTGGATAGACATGATTCCAGCTTCCGGGATTATTGACTAAAATCATGCTTGTAATTGCAATTCCCCGGAAAACATCTAGAGAAGTGAGTCGCATTAGTTCAGGTTTATATTAACTTTTTATTTTGACTTGTCATCTTAAAAGTCTATAATATAGCGGTTTTTAATTTTTAGAGGAACAGTGGGGATTAAAAACCCGGTAACTGATACCATTTCTTTCTAATTATGCAACTTTTTTCGATCCCCCCGCC
>NZ_LATL02000297.1 GCF_000972705.2 Limnoraphis robusta CS-951
ATTGTTAGCAACAACCTGTATAAACCCGCCCGTCACCTTAACAAAATTCATCGCTAACCATTGTCAAAAAATCCTTTTTCTAGGAAGCAGTTTTCTGTAGGGGCGGGTTCTGAGAAAATCTACAATTGTTAGCAACAACCTGTATAAACCCGCCCGTCACCTTAACAAATTCTAGGAAACAGACATTTTTGTAGAACCCTTGATGGGGAGGGCGGGTTTATGTAAGCTATTTCTAGGAAACAGACATTTTTGTAGAACCCGCCCCTACGCGATCGCATTTTTTAGGTCATGGGCTAACTGTTCAATGTCTTTAAGTGCTTGTTCGGGTGAGTTTTCAGCTAAACGCCGGACAAACGCACTGCCGACAATGACAGCATCAGCACCCCATTGGGCAATTTGTTGGGCCTGTTTGGGTTCGGAAATGCCAAAACCAACGCCAATAGGTTTATCGGTACTGGCTTTTAGTTCGCTGATTAACGTTTCAACCCGTGACTGAACCTGCGATCGCATTCCGGTTACTCCAGTCACACTCACCAGATAAATGAATCCTTGCGACTTCTGGGCGATCGCTTGTATGCGCTCTGAGCGGCTTGTAGGCGCGACTAGAAGGATGACTTCAATCCCCACCTCGGAGGCGACATCTAACAGCGTTTGAGCTTCTTCTAGGGGCAAATCAGGCACAACCAGCCCTTTCACTCCAGCATTGGCAAACTGAGTTAAACAGTAACGAATTCCCCGATAGAGGATGGGGTTGTAATAGGAAAATAAAATCAACGGGGCTTTCAGCGTCGGAGTGACATCAGAAACAACTCCTAAAACTTGGTCAAATGTCACCCCTTTTGCGAGGGCGCGAGTTGCTGCCGCTTGAATGACGGGGCCATCGGCTAACGGGTCTGAGTAAGGAATTCCCAACTCAATCAGATCAGCGCCGCTACGATCAAGAATTTGTAAAGCTTTTGCTGTTGTTTCTAGGTCAGGATCGCCTGCGGTAATAAACGGAATTAACGCACATTCACTGCGGCTTTTTAGCGTTTGGAAACACTCAGAAATGCTTTGAGTCTTTGTCTTCATCTTTGTAGTTCTAATTGAGGAATAAATGAAACGGATAAGAAAAGTATTCTACGGATTAACTTAACTGTTATAAGCCTATATCTAGGGGTTTTACAGGTAATTTAATGGGCGGGTTTATGTATATTGTTTTTGAGAAACGATCCATCAATTCCGAACCAGCCCCTACATCCGTTATCGACGCTTCCTTATCCGGTTTTAATAGAGCCTGCACAGCCCCTGCAATATCAGCATGAGTCACTAAAGATTCACCAACTAACACGGCATTTGCACCTGCTTGATTAACACGAATTAGGTCTGATGCTGTCTTGAAGCCGGACTCGCTGACAACTACAATATTTTTCGCTTGTAGTGCTTCACCTCGCGCTTCTAATAACTGTTCAGTGGTGGCTAAATCAACAGTAAAATCTTCTAAATTGCGGTTATTAATGCCAACTAGCTTTATGCTTTTGCCTGTTTCCGGCAGTGCTAACACCCGGTCTAATTCTGCTAGAGTATGAACTTCTACCAAAGAATCCATCCCTAAGCGGTAAGCTAATATTGATAACTTGCTTAAGTCAGCATCAGTCAGAACTGCCGCAATCAAAAGCACCGCATTCGCACCCGCCGCCCGTGCTGTAATCACCTGGCAGGCATCAATGATAAATTCTTTGCACAGCAGGGGAAGGGATACACTGTCTCGAAGCGATCGCAAGTTCTCAAAACTGCCTTGAAAAAAGGTTTCATCGGTGAGAACAGATAAACAAGCGGCGCCGCCTCGTTCGTAGGCTTGTGCGATTTTCACCGGATCAAAATTTGGGCAAATAATCCCTTTACTGGGACTTGCTTTTTTGACTTCAGCAATCAGGGCGGGATATCCTGACCTAAGCGCCTGAACAAAGTCTTTTTGATTGGGAGAATCTACTATGGAAGTAGACTGTTCTTCGTCTGACATCACCTGCAACATCCGCAAGACTTCTTGTTCTTTTTGCCAAATAATCTTTTCGAGAATATTGTCGGGAGTTGATTGTCGGGGCGCAATCTCATAACCTGTACCGGGTTCTGTTAAGCGACGGCGAATTTTCATCTGAATAAATGCTGCAACTGAACTGTTTTAAACTAAGCTTAAAAGCGAGTTTTCGGCTTGTGTAGAATTGACAACACTATGCTGTGAACTGTAAGCATCAATGACGTTTTGAATCATCTTCAAACCTGCACTCCCCGCCATTGTCATCAGTGATTCTGGATGAAATTGAACTGCTGTTATTGGCAGTTCCCGATGTTGGATAGCCATGATTACTTGATCAGCAGAAAATGCAGTAACTTTGAGTTCAGCAGGCATAGCTGTTGTTACGGCATAAAGCGAGTGATACCGTCCCGCCTCAAAGGTTGAAGGCAGTCCTTTAAACAACACACAGTCAGAGTCTACGACTGTAATTTGTGAAGAAATGCCATGTTGCGGACAGTCTAAAACGCCCAAAGTTCCGCCAAACGCTTCGACAATACCCTGCAACCCTAAACACACCCCAAACAAAGGAATATGACGATTAACACAAGCTTTTACCATGTTGCTGACTCCGAAATCAGCCGGACGCCCAGGCCCAGGTGAAAGCACAACTAGATCAGGTTGCAAAGCATCGAGAACTTCTAGGGGAAAGCCGTGACGTCGTGTTACGACTGTTGCGCCGCAGTAGCGAATATAGTTGGCTAAGGTATGAACAAAAGAGTCTTCATAGTCCACAATCAACACTTTGGGGCTATTTGCGGTTGTTTGAGCGGGGGATATTGACTCGCTTTGACTTAAGTAGTCGTGTTTGGTTTGTTTGAGGGCTTGTAGCATTGCAGCCGCCTTGGTGAGCGTTTCTTTGGCTTCTGCTTCGGGAATTGAACTATGCAGTACCGTTGCTCCGACGCGAACTTCTGCGACAGAATCTTTCAGGCGAATCGTTCTCAAAACTAAGCCTGTGTTGAGGTTGCCATTAAAGTTAAAATAACCCACTGCTCCACCATACCAACGACGGGCGCTGCGTTCATGCTGTTCAATAAAGGCGATCGCGGCTCGTTTAGGAGCGCCTGTGACGGTTACTGCCCAGGTATGGGTTAAAAAGGCATCTAAAGCATCGTATTGGTCTTCTAAAACGCCTTCAACATGGTCAACGGTATGAATTAAATGGCTGTACATCTCCACCTGACGCCGACCAATAACCTGCACCGATCCGGGCTTACAAACTCGGGACTTGTCATTGCGATCGACATCTGTACACATGGTCAACTCGGTTTCATCTTTGAGGGAGTTGAGTAAATGCCGAATTTGAGAAGCGTCTGCGATCGCATCATCGCCTCGTTCTATTGTGCCACTAATCGGACAGGTTTCCACCCGGAGTCCATCAACTCGCACAAACATTTCAGGGGAAGCCCCGATCAAATACTCCCCACCCAGGTTGAATATAAAGCCGTAAGGACTGGGGTTAATCGCTTGTAGGGTTCGGAATAACTCGCTGGGTGCGGTTTCACAACTTTCAAAAAAGCTTTGAGATGGCACCACTTCAAATAAATCCCCTCGGCGGAAATAATCAAAAGCCGTTTTCACTAACTCTGCATATTCGCCAGGGCCATGATCGGCGACTTGGGTAACGGGTTGACGTTTTCCGCGATAATCGATCACATCGCCTGTTCTAGGGAGTCCGAATGTTGAACCGTTGGCTGTTTGAAAGTCGTACTGAAGTTGAAAGGCTTGCTGGAGGTAGTAGTCTACGACAATCAGTTCATCGGGCAAATACAGCACTAAGTCTCGTTGATCGCTTGGACGCTTGATCTTTTGAGCGATCGGCTCAAACTGAAAGACTAAATCATAGCCTAGCGCTCCATACAGTCCTAAATGTTCATCTTCGTCACTTTTCAACGCATTTATCATCGCTCTAATGACTGAGAATGCAGAGGGCTGTTGGCTTCTTTCTTCTTCTGAAAACAGCCGATTGGCTTTTACAACTGTTCCTGTAATGGTCTGGCGACTGTGATTAATATTTTGCAAATCCGCACAGGTGAGGATTGCATTAGAAATCTGTTCGAGTAAGACTTCTCCTCGTTGGTTGAGGGCTGTAATTGTAAAATCATGGTCGCGTGTGGCGATTTCAAGGGGGGGATTGACAAATCCAATCGCCCATCGTCTGTAGCGTCCTGGATATTCATAGCTGCTGGTTAACAATCCACCCCGCGCAGTATCTAACTTAGACAAGACTTGATTGAGCGCGGTTTCCATCGACAACAGTTCGACCTGTCGAAATATCTCGATACCACCATCTGTTAGATATTGTTGGGGTTTGTAGGTCATTATTTCAAAATCTCCATAAATAATTTTAGCTGTAGGTGTCCGTGAAAACACTGATTACTGTTTCTGAGCTTAAAGAACTTGATCGATAAAGTTAATGATATTTTTTCGGGAGGTCGTTACATTTATTTAGATTTTCTCATAAATCAGAATTTCTACTATATTTTATGTATAAGGATAGAGCTAGACTCATCAATCAACTTATAACCTAAGATAGAGGAATAAACACAAGCAAGGTGCTGACTGTCTAAGGTTAAAAAGAAATTAAAAGGCTCAATCTATGCTCTCAAGTTTGCAATCGCGCCTTATCCCTACATCTACTTATATCTAAGTTTGAGCGGATCTAGAGGTTGAGTAAAACTTAGAAAAACCTAAAGAATTGATATCTCATCCGAAATAATGTGCATAGCACTGTTCTCAAGTCTGTCTTTATGATGTTTGTGATAACCAGCCAGCTATAAGAACTAGAAGGCTAAGACCAGATAAAGCGAGAATAGTCCTAAAAAATGAGCAATCAATCTACTAAGTATTCTCCTGTAATTACTCAGGAGAAACCGATTAAAATAGCTAACAAACAGTTAGTAGAAGAGTCTGTTGAGAGTTCACATCAGAGCCAGTCAGCAGTCAAAAAAGAGACATCAGTCTGTCAAGCGCTCGTCAAGTTATTAGAAGACTTGGGTGTGGAATGGGCTTTCGGTGTTTCCGGTGGTGCAATGGCAACCCTGTGGCATACTTTATCGAACAGTCGTCAAATCCAAGTGGTTCACTGTCGTCACGAGTCGGGTGCCGCCTTTGCCGCTCTCGAAGCCTCCCTCGCCACCAACAGCCCCGTTGTTGTCTTTTCAACTGCTGGCCCTGGCATTACCAATACCTTGACTGGACTGTTTGCAGCACGAGGCGAAGGCGGTAAAGTGATTCATCTGTCAGCCTGTACGTCTCCATCCCAGCGAGGACGGTGGTCAATTCAAGAAACCAGCGCTCGCACCCTGCCCCAAGACGGCTTATTTAACTCGGGAGCGTTGTACAACTACGCTACTGTCATTGACTGCCCCGAGCAACTGCCTCAAATTGGCAGACGACTGATACAGGGGTTATCTCAGCCCGGAGGCTTTACCGCTCATATCAGCACTCCCACAGGGGTACAAACGTTACCGATGCCGATGTCGCTCCCAAAAGCGACTGTCGTAGAAAGTGCGATCGCAGCAACAGATTCTCTGATCTCCCACTGTGTAGAGTTACTTTCCGAAGGCCCCTTTGCCATTTGGGTTGGTTATGGCGCTCGTTTAGCAACAAAAGAAATCATGCAGCTTGCCGAGATCACAGGTGCCGCCGTCATGTGTTCTCCCCGAGCGAAAGGACTCTTTCCTGAAGATCATCCTCAGTTTGTCGGTATCACTGGGTTAGGCGGTCATGGTTCGGTGCTGAACTATTTCAAAGCCGTTAAACCGCTACGAACGTTGGTACTCGGGACTCGCATGGGTGAACCGACCTCATTTTGGAGTGCCGACTTGGTGCCGAGTCAAGGATTTATTCAAGTTGATATTGATCCGAGCGTTATTGGGGCTAGCTATCCAACGGCGCCGACAATTCCTGTTCAAGCTGATATCGGGACTTTCCTACGTCAGCTATTACCCCATCTGTCGAACTATCCTAAACAGACTGCAAACTTGCCCAACCCACAACGGGAACCCATTGCAGAGGCTACCAGTACCCTTGTGCGTCCTGAGATTTTAATGGAGGCTATCCAAAAAATCATCGTTGAAGGGAGCGATGCTGTTGTATTGGCTGAGTCGGGTAATTCATTTACTTGGTCTACTCACCTGTTACGCTTTTCTCAACCCAATCGTTATCGGGTGAGTACAGGTGTGGGTTCAATGGGTCATGCAACGACAGGTGTTTTGGGTCCTGCTGTCGCTAAAGGGAATAAAGCTGTTGCTATCGTTGGTGATGGTTCGATGTTAATGAACAGCGAAGTCAGCACTGCCGTTAAATACCAAATTCCTGCGGTTTGGATTGTCTTGAACGATGCTCGTTACAATATGTGCTATCAAGGCATGGCGATGTTAGGACTCCAAGCCGATGCGCTGATGCCTCAAACTGATTTTACGATGATAGCTCAAGGGATGGGAGCAGAAAGTATTCAGGTTGATTGTGAGTCACAGCTTGAAGATGCCCTAACAAAAGCGATGGCTGCTCCTGGGCCGTTTGTTATTGATGTTAAAATTGATGGCACTCGTCACGCTCCTTCTAAGGGACGGACTAAGAGTTTAGCCAATCGTTCCGCAACAAAAATAGAGGAAAAACCCGAGTTCAAAGACTATTCGTTAGATGACCACCCCTCAAAAAATGGTTCATCTAAAGAGCAAGTCTCTTTTCCGATGGTTTAAACACTGTTAACAGTTATGGCGCGAAGCATTTGGGTGTTTGACATTAGTAAAAGCTGAAAATCTTTTCTAGTCTGCCTATTGCCTATTGCCTATTGCCTATTGCCTTTTGCCTTTTGACTTTTCCCTTTACTCAAGAGAGATAGACGACTATGGAATTATTTAAAACAACCTCCGCAGCAGGCCATGAACAGGTTTTGTTCTGCCATGACCAAGCATCAGGACTCAAGGCAATTATTGCCATTCACGATAGCCGACTGGGTGCTGCTATGGGTGCCACTCGTTTATGGCCCTATGAAAGTGAGGCTGCTGCTTTAACTGATGCTTTGCGTCTCAGCCGAGGTATGACTTATAAAGCTGCTTGTGCTAATATTCCGATGGGTGGTGGTAAAGCGGTGATTATCGCCAAACCGGAGCAGAAAACCTGTGAATTGTTACAGGCTTATGGTCGATTTATTGAGCGCCTAAACGGTCGATTTATCACGGGTCAAGATATTAACCTCACGCCACAAGATGTTCGACAAATTAACCGTGAAACTAAGTATGTTGTCGGAACTCAAGAAAAGTCGGGCGGGCCTGCTCCGGTTACGGCTATTGGGGTTTTATTGGGGATGAAAGCTGCGGCGAAATATCGTTTTGGTTCTGATAGCCTGAAAGGGTTAAAGGTTGCTGTTCAAGGTTTAGGAAATGTCGGACAGCATCTTTGTGAATGGCTCTACAAAAATGATGCCAAGCTGTTTGTGAGTGATATTAATCAAGCAAAAGTCTCTAAACTGGAACGGTTATATGGGGCGACTGCGGTTGAACCGGAAGAAATTTATGGACTTGATGTTGATATTTTTGCCCCTTGTGCGATGGGAGCGATCCTCAACAGTCAGACTATTCCGATGATTAAAGCGGGTATTATTGCAGGTTCGGCTAATAATCAGCTTGAAGATGAGCAACTGCATGGCGAAATGCTCACGGCTCAAGATATTTTGTACTGCCCTGATTATGTTATAAATTCGGGTGGGTTGATTAATGTTTACCATGAGTTGATTGGCTATAACGAGAAGAAAGCGATTAGCCATGTTCATAGTATTTACGATACGTTGATCGAACTTTTCAACAAAGCCAACACAACCGGAATGACGACTCACGAAGCTTCTAAACAGCTTGCTGAAGAACGCATTATTAAGGCGCAACAGGCTCAAATGTTGGTGAGTGCATAGCCCGCAGATCAAACTGAATTCATACTAGAGGACATCATGGAAGAGAATACCTTTGCTACGTCTGCTTATATTGCGACTGATACTGATACGGCTTTTGACTATCTTTGCAGTCTGAAAAATTTAGATGACTGGACGCTGTTTAGTCGGATGATCGAGCAAGTTGATGAAGATACTTGGCTGGGAACGGCTTCGGGTTATCAACATAATTTGTATTATCATGTCAAACGAATTGACAATGGTTTCTTTAAGGGGATTGAATGGCATTGTGGGATTAAATACCAAGAGTATTTTCAGGTTTATCCGGTGATGCTATTTCCCCCTGAATATATTGAACCTGGAACTGATGAGTCAGGGGTTTATTTTCACTGGTTGAGTTTTGTTGATCCGAAGCGACGAGTGCCGATGATTATGCAAGGAATTGAAACTGTGCATACTTCTGAATGTCGTTCGCTCAAGGCTATTTTAGAGCGCCAAGCTGGAAGAACTGAAGCGGCTCACGGTCGTTATAAAATTGTGACGGATACTATCTTTGTTGATGCGCCGATAGATATGGGATATGAATATCTCAGCGATCTGCGAACAATGGATGAATGGGCGCATTTACTAAGACCTGCGGGTGAAATTAGCTCGAAAGAGGGTGAGTTTTTAGATGAGTACAATCAAAAGGTAAAGGTTGAGTTGCGAGCGCATACTCTCAGCAAATATTATCTGATTGAGCAGGATTTCTATTACCCTGATCACAATTTTATTCAACGCAGCCCTTGCATTATTATTCCCTGTTCCTATGCGTTTGCTGATCCTGATGCTGAAGGTTTTATTCAACATCGGATCACGTTTTGGCCGGTTGATAAACCTCTGCGTCATGGTAAGCTACAAATTCAAGACTTTGGTGCTGAAAGTATGAACATTAAACGGTTCTTAGAAGCGAAAGCAGGTAATCTCGAAACATTTGCCCAAGGGATGAGTTATCAGCCCAAAAAAGCACTCGCTAAAGTTTAGAGAATATCGCTGATAAAAGCGCAACTATCCCTAATAGTTTGGGTGTTAGGTAGACTAGAATTTTAGCCATTAATTGATCAAGTTTTGAATTTTAGACTAAAAAACCCGGTTTCTTTGAGAAACCGGGTTTTTCGCTTGTGACACCCGCCCTACCCCGATTACTATTTCCTGCTGTAGTATTTAAATATGCCAAAAGAAATAGGCAATAAGATATAGACCAAAAGAAATAGGCAATAAGATATAGAAAAACTCGGCTGTGTTAGAGCATACTTTTAAAAATTTTGCAACTATATTTTTAACGATACCTTTGATTATTTTTTAGAAAATTCCTTAAAAAGATAGGCAGTTATACGGGTAACAATTTTTTACAGACCCTCCGTGAAATTTCGTAAAAAAAGTCAAACCTTTACGAAAAAAAAGACATCTTTTCATCTATTTTACTGTGTTAGTTTATCAATGAGTCATCTGGGTGTCCTAGAAGAAAACCAAGTCTGATAGGTAGTTTGGACTGGTTTTGAGCTTTAACTGAGACAGACTGTATTGCAATAAATAGTCTGAGATATTTATGGTGGAGAGTAACTTTTGTCACTCTGCCAGCTAAGTATGGCTCCAAAGTTTTCATTCTTATTGATTCATACTTTTCTATCTTTTTACGCCAAGCTCTAAGGGCTGGTAAGCTTTCAGTTGCTCACTAACTATTAACAGTCTTTTCTGTTTTCTTCTATTGATTTGTAAGCTACGACTATTTATTTTTTCACGGGAACAATGAAACTTAAGCAAGTTGGTTATTCATTTCTAACGGTTACTGCCGTATTCGCTGTGGCGATGCCTGCTGAGGCAGCAAGTTTTACAACAATAGCAAGCGGACTCAATAATCCGAGCGGGATTACTTTTGGCCCCGATGGTAGTCTATATGTTGGGGAAACAGGTACAGGCGGTGACGGAAACTGTCAGCCCTCTCCGAGTGCAGCTTTTGCCAATATTTGTGCGGGTAACACTGGATCACTCACTAAAGTTGATTTTCTGACTGGCACTCAGACAAGAATATTCAACGGCTTTGACTCACTGGCACTTCAGCCGACTCTAGAGCAAGGTGCAGGCCCCCAAGAGCTTGCCTTTGATTCTAACGGTAATGCTTACTTAGTCGTTGGCTACGCTGGATACCCAGGCAACCGAGATATCGATCTGTTTGAACTCGCTCAAGGGACTGAACTACCCCCCGAACAGAACTTCATTGCGCCCCCTACTGCAAGTCCTGACGAATTATTAAATGTCCCTGACTTGGGCAAACTGTTTAAGGTAGATTTAGCAACAGAAGAAGTCACAGAATTGTTTGACTTTGCCCTCTATGAACAGTTGAACAATCTTGACGGTGGCGACTTCATTAGTAATCCTTTTGCCCTCACCATTAAAGATGATTCAGCTTTTGTTGTGGATGCAGGGGCTAACGTTATCTACAATATCGGTTTGGATGGTGTCCTGCGGAATGCTTTTGCCGCCCCAACTCAATTGGTGGCAAACGTAGAATTTCCTCCCGCTTCTCCTTTTGAACCGCCTCAAAATTCTGGCGAAGAACCTGAAATGCCCTCCTTTGAGCCTCCTGCTGGCCCATTAGAGTTGCAATCCGTACCGACAGGAATTACCACCGGGCCAGACGGTGCAGTTTATTATGCTGAATTGACAGGCTATCCCTATCCAGAAGGGGAAGCCCGAATTTTCCGCATCAATCCTGAGACAGGTGAACCCGAAGTCTTTTTAGACGGTTTCACCCAAATTACCGACATCGACTTTGATGAAGAGGGCAACCTGTTAGTGTTGCAATTTGCTGATGAAGCGCAGTGGAAAAATAGCGTTGAAGGCAGCTTAAAGAATTTACCCGGTTCCGTCATCAAAGTCACCCCCGAGGGCATTCGCACAACAATTGCTTCTGAAGGGATCTTCTCGGCAACAGGTATTCAAGTCGGCCCCGACGGTGGTATTTACGTTGCCAATAATGCGATCGGTACGGATGGTTCAATCATCAGGCTCAACGACGCCCAGGCAGTACCAGAACCCGGTAGCATCTTAGGTCTGTTGTTATTGGGGGGTGCGTCCCTTTTTGGTTTAAAAGGTAAGCGAGACAGGGTGAGTTAATTCAAGACAGTTGGGGTGTGATTGTTTATGGCGATCGCATCCGACGACAAACCTCTACTCGCTACAGTCTCGACGCCTAACTCTAGAAATGAACATCTTGCACTCGGTTCGCTCCTTAGCACTCACCTGTTTCTTCTTTTCCATTGCCAATACCGCTCAAGCGGCAACATTCACCACCTTTGCTTCTGGCTTGAATAATGCTCGTGGACTGGCTTTCGGCCCCGATGGTGAACTCTACGTTGCTGAAGCCGGAATTGGGGGAGGCTCGACTTCACCTAATTCTATCCCCTCGCCAAATATGCCGGGTTTTGACCTGTATTTAGGCAATACGGGCGCCATTAGTAAAGTGTCTCAAGACGGTACTGTTACACCTGTGTTGACGGGTTTGAGTTCTCTGGCGTTGGCAGAGGGTAGCAACGCAGTTGGGCCGCAAGATATCGCCTTTGATGCTTTCGGTACGCCTTATATTGTTTATGGATCGGTGGGCGATCCGGCAAGGCGCGATCAAACGCTTAATGCCTTAGCAGGTAATCCTTACTCGGAGAGTGATGTTTTAGGAACGTCGGAGTTTGGCAGTCTCTACCAAGCTAATTTTGCAACGGGTGAACTGACGCAGTTAGCAGACTTGGCAGCCTATGAACTGCAAAATAACCCGACGGTTGGTGATATTGACAGCAACCCTAACAGCCTCGCTATCAATGGCGAGACTATTTACATCACAGACTCGGGCGGGAATAATTTGTTTGCCTATAGTCTCAGAGAAAACCAGTTAAGTCTTGAGGCGATTTTTGAACCGGAAATTGTTTCTTTCGAGAGTCTGGTGTTTCCAGAAGGGTTAGGGCCGCCCCCTGCCGCACCGAATGATCCCACTCAAGCGCCGGAGACGGAAGAACCCAGCTTTGCTTTGCAATACGTTCCCACTGGGGTTGCCGTTGGGGGTGATGGCAATCTTTATGTTGCTGAGTTTGGCGGGTTTCCGTTTCCCCAGGGGAAATCAGAAATTACTCAAATTGATACCAATGGTCAACAAACAACGTTTGCATCGGGTCTGATTCAGCTTACTGATGTTGCGTTTGCGCCTAATGGTAAGGCTTACGCGACTGTTTTGGCAACTGAATCTTTGGTATTAGGAGGCGATCGCGGCAAAGTTGTTGAGATCGATACGGATGGTGCAGTTAGGACGATTTTAGACGGGAACGAGGTTGACGGGGTTGAGTTGTTAGTGAACTTAACCGTCGGAACAGACGGCTTGGTTTATGTTGCGGGTCGAGGCAATGGCCCTGACTCAACGATTTTTCAAATTGATCCAGAAGGTGACGCTGTTGATATCCCTGAACCCAATACAGCCCCGGTTGTTTTAATTTGGGGTCTTTTGGGAACGGGTTATTTCGTTTTTAAACGAAAGCAGACGGCAGCTTAATTGTCACCAAGACAGATTGAATAACCATTACAATGACTGGGGAAGTATTCTTATGATCGTTAAAAAATTATCAATGGGTGCAAACGTTTTGGTATCGGGTGCAAACGTTTTGGTATCGGGCGCAAACGTTTTGGTATCGGGTGCAAACGTTTTGGTATCGGGTGCAAACGTTTTGGTATCGGGCGCAAGCCTTGCGCCCCTACTGGCGGGATCGTTGATCTGTTTGGGTGCGATCGCCTCGGAAGCCCAAGCGATTACTCTTAAATATGAGAGTCAAATTGGTTCTCCGGGTTTCGGCCAGGGCGAATTATTTGTGCCTCAAGGTGTGACTGTTCAAGATAGTACGGGAAATATTTTCATCGGGAATGGTCGCGGACGAAACCCTGACGGTACGACTAACTTTGACATTGGTAACGAAGTTTCAATTTTTAGTCCGACGGGTGAATATATTGGTGCTGTCGGGAGTGGCGGTACCGGCCCAGGCGAGTTTGATGAACCCGGAGCATTGGAGTTTAGCCCGAAAACGGGTAATCTCTATGTGGGTGATGTGTTTAACCTGCGTGTCAATGTTTATGATCCTGACGGTAACTATATCCAAACCCTTGCAGATGGTGAGTTTGGGGGATTAATTCCTGGTCGCGCTTTCTTTGGCCCGTCTGGGATTACCTTCGACGCGGATAACAACGTCTATATTGGCGACTTCAGCAACGACCGCATCCTGAAGATTAACGAAGCAGGCGAACTTATTGACACTATCGGCACTGCGGGAACTGAACCGGGACAGTTTCAAGGCCCTGCGGGGATTCGCATTTCACCTGTTAGCGGTAATATTTATGTCGCTGACCAGTTTAACAACCGTATTCAGGTTTTAGATTCTGAAGGGAATTCGATTCGGACTTTTGGTTCAGAAGGGGTAGAACCGGGTCAGTTCTTGCAGCCGATTGGTTTAGAGATAGATGAGCAGGAAAATATTTATGTTGCTGACTCTATCAATAGCCGCGTGCAAGTTTTTGATAAAGAAGGCAATTTATTAACTGTGTATGGCGAACCTGCGCGTACAGCAGACGGTGATATTATTCCTCCGCCTCCCCCAGACGGTTCTACTGGGCCTTTTGGAGATCCGCTTGACCTGCGACCGGGTGCATTTAACTGGACGGGTGGCACGGGACTTAGTGATGACAAACTCTATGTGGGAGATTTCTTCCAAGGTCGTGTTCAAGTTCTTAGCATTAATTATCACGATGATGCGGCGAAAGTACCTGAACCGACTTCGGTATTCGGGTTAGTTGTTGGCGGTTTTATTGCGGCACTTCTCAAAAAACGTCAATTGACTCGTTAATCTTGCCTTGTAGGGGCGGATTTTTTACAGTGATCAGTAAACAGTGACCAGTGAACAGTGATGTAGGGGCGGGTTCAGCAACAGATCTAGTTTTCCCATGCAAAACTTTTATAAACCCGCCCCCCAATGACTGATAACTGTAAGGAATTCGTCCCTACGCTCACGGGTGACTAAAAAGTTGAACAGTTTAATCAAATAGCAACATGGTTATTGCATCTATTAATAAATCAACTCACATTGATCGCACTGTAAATGTAATCTTTAATTGGCTTTCTCGGGGCGGGTTTACACAGGTTATTTCTGAGAAACATACATTTGGGGAGAACCAGCAAGAGGGCGAGTTTACACAGGTTATTTCTGACAAACATACATTTGGGGAGAACCAGCAAGAGGGCGGGTTTACACAGGTTATTTCTGACAAACATACATTTGGGGAGAACCCGCCCCTACGAGAGGAACAGCTTGCTTGGCTGAAGAAACAGCAGTCTGAGTTGTTAAATGGAGGAACAACACAAAGAGCATTTTTCATTGCATTTAGCTTGGTTCCCCGTCGTTTGGGTAAAGCTAATTGGATATTTAGCGATGAAGATTTGAAAACGGCAACAGAAATTTGCCCCGGTTGGCAACCTCAATACTGGCGAGTTGACGCGCTGGCTCGAACGCTATTAATTTTGTCATTAATTCAAGGTAATCCTGAAGACTATGACAACATTCTCGATCAACTTTTTTCTGCGGCTGATATTGATGAATTAGTTGCTCTTTATCAAGCGTTACCGCTACTTCCTTCGCCGGAAAAATACCAAGATCGTGCAGCCGAAGGCATACGCACAAATATGTCTGTTGTGTTTAAAGCAGTGGCACTTCATAACCCTTATCCGGCAAATTATCTTTCCGAAGCTGCTTGGAATCAAATGGTTTTAAAAGCCATTTTCATCGACTGTCCTCTCCACAATATTATCGGTTTGGATCGTCGAACTAACCCCAATTTGTCACAAATGTTGATAGACTACGCCCATGAACGTTGGGCAGCAAATCGCACTGTTACCCCTGAACTTTGGCGGGCGATGGGGGCTTTTACAACTGACAGCATGGCGGAAGATTTAACAAAAGTATTGGATCACCCCGATCCGATGCAACAACAAGCAGGGGCGATCGCCTGTGCTATTTCTAATTCTGAAAAAATACAGTCATTGTTAGCGTCTCGCCCTGAGTTGAAAACAGTTGTGAGTCAGGGGGGATTTTTTACATAAATGGGGAATTTTGCACCAACAACTCAAATGAGGGCGGGTTTATATAGATTGTTTTTCAGACACATAAATTAGTTGTAGAACCCGCCCCTACAAAACTAATAACTGAAAAGTTTTTTACCTACATTTATATCACCATGAATTCTACAGATCTCATGTTTATCGATCCGCATATCCACATGACAGCCCGAACAACCTATGACTATCTCGTGATGCGAGAATATGGGATTGTTGCTGTTATTGAACCTGCTTTTTGGTTGGGTCAACCTCGCACTAATCCGGGCAGTTTTAAAGATTATTTTAGCAGCCTTGTGGGTTGGGAACGGTTTAGAGCGTCTCAGTTTGGTATTGCTCATTATTGTACGATTGGCTTGAACTCTAAAGAGGCGAATAACCCCACCGTTGCTGAAGCCGTAATGGATTTGTTGCCGATATTTGCCTGTAAAGAAGGTGTTGTTGCTATTGGTGAAATTGGCTACGATGACATGACGGAAACAGAAGATAAATATTTTCAAGATCAGCTTGCGTTAGCCAAAGAACTTGATATGTTGGTACTCGTTCATACGCCGCATCGTAATAAAAAAGCAGGTACAAGTCGCAGTATGGATCGCTGTATTGAACATGGTCTTGATCCGGCTCAGGTGATTATTGATCATAACAATGAAGAAACCGTTGAAGAAGTTCTAGAGCGAGGATTTTGGGCGGCTTTTACGATTTATCCGATGACGAAAATGGGTAATGCTCGGATGGTGGAAATTGTTAAAAAGTACGGTACTAATCGCATCATTGTTGATAGTAGCGCTGACTGGGGATTAAGCGATCCGTTAGCAGTTCCGAAAACCGCTCAACTGATGTTAAAAGAAGGCATTTCTGAAGCGGATGTGCGAACCGTTTGTTATGAAAATGCACTCAAAGCTTACAGTCAAAGTGGTCAATTTAATGAAAGCGACTGGCTAACACCTAAAGCGGTTGATCACACTGCACAATTTAATGGCAATAGTGTATTGCGAGGGCAAAATCCAGATGCCCAAATGCTGCGGGATTCGGTTTTAATTCAGTAGGGGCGGGTTACTCCTAAATGTATGTTTCTCAGAGATAACTGACATCAACCCACCCTCTTTTTAGTTAATTTCCCCTAAATTGCCCTAGCAAGAATCCCCCTAAATTGCCCTAGCAAGAATCCCCCTAAATCCCCCTAGCAAGAATCCCCCTAAATTGCCCTAGCAAGAATCCCCCTAAATTGCCCTAGCAAGAA
>NZ_LATL02000298.1 GCF_000972705.2 Limnoraphis robusta CS-951
TTTTGTTGCCAGCCAATAATCTGCGTAGGCTGGATTACCGTGACGGTACTTATAACGGAAGTTCCTTTCGTACACATAGTTAGGTGCTAGACAGGATTTGATGTCAGATTCATCATTACTGCCGTTTAACCCCGCTTTTCCCACTTTGATGACCATTCTCCACAGGAAGGGGTTATGCTGTCACTCCACCATCTGGAGGGATGGGCTTTCACCATCACGGTTATTGAGTTGTCAAGGTTTATCACCTTGCCCTATCCACGTCTGTTGGACTTTTGATAGGAACGAATCGCACGGTAAAAACGGTAGCGGTAGGCTTTTTCTGTCATGTGTCACATCTTAGCATATAGCTTGTGAGAACCGCTATCGAAGAGGCGTTTCCTCCCGTCGCTAAAAGCGAGGGTCTCCACGCCAAATTCAGATGAAAATAGCCATTGCTCAAACAATGACTTGATGAATATTAACAGTCTAAAAAACAGGATTCTATCATTAAAATTTGAACAGCGATCGCCGGATAATTTCCAACGGAATTCACTTACATCAAAGGTTGTAAAGCCTGGGCGATCGCTTCTCGTTGTTCGCTATCATATCCCCAACGTTCGAGAAAACTTTGATATTCGCCTGAGCCTGTTTGAATGGTTTCTAGAAGTTGTTTAACCATTGTATCCAACACGGGAATATTCAGAGATTGTATTAAATGAACGGAACGCGATCGCACCCGATCTGAACTCGCAGCCATGTCTTCATGTTGGTTACGACGGTGATAAATGACCATAGCCGCCGACATTGCCATATTTTTGATCAGCAAGTCCGGTACAATCTCAGGAGCGGCTTCTAAACCCCGTACAACGGCTTCTGAGGGGCGATCGACAAAGACCCGAGGATCGGTGAGATAAGTAACAAAAAACCCTCTGGCGCCATTGTGAGTTTTGACTAAATTCGCGATCGCGGCTTCAGTTTCCGACTCAGAAAGGTCATTCGCCGCTATATTTTCGAGTAAAGTCTCAGTTTGGGCGATCGCCTGTTCAAAGGTCAGATCTTCAGAAGTGGACTCGGTAGAGGGAGAATTCATAAAAAAGGCTGATAATTCGACACCATTTTTGAGATTAACAGCATTGTGACACAATGAAGGAATCCGACGGAAGGTAAAATTAGCCCGTCATGGCAATTATTTCATCAAAATCACAACCGACTGACCCCAATTCCCCAAAAAAGCGTGCATCTGTACCTTCGGGAAAGGCTCAAAAATCTCAATCTGGATCTGAAGATGAACATTTACTTGTCCCGGAAGCAACAACTGATGAACAAATTAACCCCAAACAAGATGAATCCATTCGACCTCAGCGTATTTGTGATTATATCGGTCAAAAGGATTTAAAAGAAGTTTTAGAAATTGCGATCGCTGCTGCAAAATCTCGCAAGGAACCCCTCGATCACTTGTTACTTTACGGGCCACCGGGGTTAGGAAAAACAACGATGGCGCTGATTTTAGCATCGGAAATGGGAGTGACTTGTAAGATTACCACCGCACCCGCTATTGAAAAACCCCGTGATATTGCCGGATTATTAGTGAATCTCAAACCGGGGGAAATTTTATTTATTGATGAGATTCACCGCTTGTCAAAAATGGCGGAAGAAATTCTCTATCCAGCGATGGAAGATTGCCGTCTTGATATTACCATTGGTCAAGGTAGATCTGCGAAAACGCGCAGCATTCCTCTGACTCCATTTACGATTGTTGGGGCGACAACTCGCATCGGGGCGTTAACCTCTCCTTTACGCGATCGCTTTGGGTTAATTCAACGGTTACGATTCTATGAAGTGGATGAATTAAGTTTAATTGTACAACGAACGGCTAAATTATTAAATACACCGATAAATTCAGAAGGTGCGGAAGAAATTGCTCGTCGTTCACGGGGAACTCCACGTATTGCGAACCGCCTGTTAAAACGGGTGCGTGATTATGTGGAAGTTAAAGCTTCTGGGCCGATTACTGGGGAGATTGCAGCCATCGCTTTACAACTGTTTAATGTTGATCCAATGGGGCTAGATTGGACAGATCGCCATCTATTAAGCATGATGATTGAAAATTTTAATGGCGGCCCAGTCGGTTTAGAAACAATGGCAGCAGCAACGGGAGAAGATGCCCAAACGATTGAGGAGGTTTATGAGCCTTATTTGATGCAAATTGGCTTTTTACAACGCACACATCGGGGACGGCTAGCAACGGCTTCGGCGTGGAAACATTTAGGGTATTCGCCTCCTGAACAGCAGTTATCGCTGTTTCCTTAGAGAGTGATAATACTAGACAACCATTTCAAAAGGCTAGGGTGAAGTTTCTACCCTAAGATAGACGCTAAAAATTAGGGATCTCAGTAAGCTGTAAAAAGCCTGATATCGTGACGTTTTAACAATAGATATTCAGCTTAAAATTACAGGGAATTTCCAATTTGAAAATCAAACGCATCTACTAAATTTTTCAGGTGAAAAAAATTAGCATAAAGGCTAAAAATATATAGGATTATGGATCAATTGTTTCAAACCGTAAAAGACAGTATACAGGAGTTAGTTGCCAGTGGGGTTAAACTCATTCCTGCGATTTTCACCGCTCTAATTATCCTTTTTTTGACTCGTTATGCTGCTCAATTTGTACAACAGCTTGTTGAACAAGTGAGTCGTAAAACAGTTCGCAGTCAGTCTTTACAGTTACTCTTAGCCAAAACCAGTCACATCGGGGTTTGGGTTATTGGTGTTGTTTTGGCTTGCGTAATTACATTTCCTGGCTTACGTTTAGGAGATGTGATTGCAACTTTGGGTTTAAGTTCAGTGGCAATTGGTTTTGCATTCCAAGACATCTTTAAAAACTTTTTAGCGGGAATTTTACTGCTTCTTCAAGAACCCTTTCGGATTAACGATCAAGTAATTATTGGAGACTATGAAGGAACAGTCGAACGCATTGATATTCGCACAACCAAAATTCACACTTACCAGGGAGAACAAATTTTAATACCCAATTCTACCGTCTTTACCAGTGCAGTTCAGGTGAGAACCGCTTTCACTTCTCGACGAACAGATTTAGCCGTTGGTGTTGATTATAATACATCTTTGCGTCAGGCTTCTCAACTGTTAGAACGAACGATTTCTCAAGTTGAAGGGGTGTTAGAAACTCCAGAAATCGAAATTGATTTAGTCAGTTTTGGAGACAGTTCAATTGACTTTTTAGTTCGTTATTGGACTCGACCCCAACAAAAGACGGTTCGGAGAATTCAAACTCGAGCAATTATCGCCATTAAAGAAGCCTTTGATCAAGCAGATATCAATATTCCTTATCCCATTAGAACGCTTTATTTCTATAATCAGGAGCAGTACAATGATGATATTCCCTCGGACAATTATGATGGTCATTCTCAAGAGGCGTTGCGTCTCAAGAGCTAATCAAATGCAATAGGATGGAGTGAGCGATCTTCTCAAAGCTCACCCCATTATCTAACCTAAAATTAGTCAATTTTTTGAGATCATCTTTAGAGAGAACTTTTACTATCGGGTGCGATTTCTATTCCTTGTCCTTGTTTCATTTGGTTTTGAGGAGTAACGAGATCACTTAAGTTATCAATATTAACGCCAATCTGTTGACAAGCTTGCTTCAGTTGGCTTTCAAAGGTGTTGATATCCTCAGCATAACCGCAGTTTTTAGCGGCTTCTTTGACTCCTAAATTCGCACTGGCTTTTGCACAGTCGATGAGTTCTGTTCCGTGCAGGGGTTCAGTCTGAGCCATGAAAATTGCTCCTGAAAACTTATAGTACACCCTAATAGATGATTTCAGATTTAAACCTTTTCATCCTCTATCTGAAGGCAGATCTTAATCCCCCCAGTTGTAATGAATAAAGATGAAGGCCTAAAATTCAGCTAAAACTCACCAAATTTGCAAGTTTAGGGTTCAAATCCCTTTCCTTAGACAGATTTAAATTTTCTATTTCTATTGTTATAAATGTTGTGTAATCTTAGTTTAAAAGAAAAAAGATGAAAACTATTGTATCGCGTTTTGCTCGGGTTTTACTCATGCTTTGTATCTGCACCGTATTACTGCTTTCTCAGAGTTTTCCGGCGGTGGCGGCTAATCCTTCCAATAATCACGGAGAAGACGCCCTTAAAGACATTCAGAAAAAATCAGAAGATGTTCTCAGAACCCCCCCTCGTTCTTTAGATCAAGCTAAAGCTGATGCTCCTTCGGGTTTGAATTTAGTTCAGGGAGACGCGGATAAAGACCAAATGAAAACCCCTGAAAATTCCAGTGGAACTTCTGTAGAAGAACAAATTGATGAAGCTTTGAAGAAGACAATCGGAAGATAGATAATTAATGATTTAATCTTGTTGACTGCACCGTTATTATAGCGGTGCTATTTAGTTTTAAAAATTAGTTTTTTAATAAAATTATACTCACTCAACACTATCATCAATCTAACGTTCTTTTCCGCGAAAGTTGACTCGGGAAGCGAGTCATCGCAGGCACTGCCTTTTCAAGGCAGTGTACCGATGACTTTATCTTCATTTTTAGGGATTTTCATCACGCCTTGTTTCCCGATTAAAGACTTGCTTTACCCACAATGTTGCGAGAAGGCTATAGCAGAGAAAGAGTTGATTAGGACACTGTTTTTCTGTCAAATCCTTTTATGATAAAGGTTTCAATTCTGTCTCCTGTCTCCTGTCTCCTGATTTCTGCTATAGCACTCTACCCGTAGGGTGAGTGTCGTTTCGGAATCGCGACCCGTAAAAAATATGAGCGCCGCGAAGACTTTATGGTACAATGAAGCCATAAACTGAGTCCAACACTTTCTATGTTTGTCCTTGAAGCCAAGCTCTATGGTTCGGATAGTCAGTTTGCGATCATCGATGAGATGATCCGTACTGCTGGCTTTATTCGTAACAAATGCTTGCGCTATTGGATGGACAATAAAGGGGTTGGACAGTACGATTTATCGGCTTATTGCAAGGTACTAGCCAAAGAATTTGAGTGGGCAAAAAAACTCAACTCAATGGCTCGACAAGCAAGTGCAGAACGAGCTTGGAGTGCTATTAAACGATTCTTTGACAACTGCAAGAAAAAGGTTCCCGGCAAGAAGCGGTGCGACCTCGCGCCCTTCGGGTTCGGCAGTTGCTTCAAGTCGGGGAACCCGCCCAACGCACTGCACTCACCACCTGCGGGCGCAAGAGGAAGCGCACCAAGAGAAGGTTTTCCAAAGTTTAAGAAATCCCGCTCGGTTGAATATAAAACAAGCGGATACAAGCTGTCGGAAGATCGGCAATCAATCACTTTTAAAGATGGGTTTCAAGCCGGAACCTTTAGAATGAGAGGAGCTTTCGATCTTAACTATTATAACCCCAAGCAAATTAAGCGAATTCGGGTTGTGAGGAAGGCTGATGGCTATTATGCTCAGTTTTGCATCCAACACAACAAGACAGAAAATATAGAACCCTCTCGGAAAGCAATTGGTTTAGACGTAGGTTTAACCCATTTCTACACGGATAGCGACGGGAATACCGTAGAAAATCCCCGTTTTTTGCGAAAAACAGAACGGGAGTTAAAACGATTTCAAAAATGGGTAAGCCGTAAGAAAAAAGGCTCAAAGAACCGCAAAAAAGCAATTCATAGGTTGGGGAAAAAGCATCTCAAAGTTTCGCGCCAGCGTAAAGACTTTGTTTGTAAGTTGGCAAGGTACGTGGTGACATCTAACGATGTCGTGGTGTTCGAGAACTTGAGAGTGCGTAACATGGTGAGCCAGCGCGTTGGGCGGGTTTCCCGACTTGAAGCGACTGGCGAACCCGTAAGGGTTAAAAATCACAAGCTAGCCAAAAGCATTTCCGACGTGAGTTGGAGACAATTCTTTGAATGGCTGGAATACTACGGGAAAGTGTTAGGAAAAGTTGTTGTACCTATCAGTCCCGAATATACCAGTCAGGAATGCTCGGCTTGTGGTGAAATTGTCATGAAAACCTTGAGCCAAAGAACCCATATTTGTAAATGTGGATGTGAGTTAGATCGAGACCATAACGCATCCCTAAATATTTTGGCTAAGGGATTAAGAGAAATCAGTAGGGGTGGGCAATCCCAAACTGCTAGTCTAGAGCTAGAAAACGCCTTTGAAGAGTTAAGTCTCTATCTACCAAATGAGAATTTGGTAGACAAACTTTCTCGTTGAAGAAGGAACCCCGCACTGTACCGCTTGCGGTCAGCGTCGGGAGGATGTCAGGATTCATTGCATTGTGTAAACAGTCTGCGGACAGTGTAACCCCTTGTGTCACAATAACACTAGGTTGAACCTTAGGATGCCCTGCTTGTCTCAAAAATCCGGATTCAACGAATAACACACCGCATCAGTTTCAATGAGTCGTATTTGTACTTAAAACTCCTATGAAATTTCATCCTAACTTTATTGTAATTGATACCGAAGGACAGCCAATTTTGCGGGAAATTGCAATTGTTGATCATCAGGGAAAACTGATTTATGAAGCTTGGGCAGATAATCATCCGAATAATCCTCAAATTTGCCCTCAAACGAAACCCCTGAAAACGATTATCAAGGATTTTCTAGAATTGGCTCATTCTCAAACAATTATCTGTCATTATGCCAGACATGATATGGAAGTGCTGCGAAAAAGCTTTCAGGCGGTGGGAATTCCGACTCCCCATTTAGTATTTGAATGTAGTTTTGAACTGGCTCAACGTCATTTACCCGAACTCGGTAGCCATTCTTTAGAAGCACTCAGTAAGCATTTAAATCTAAAATTAGATGGTAAAATCTTTAATAATGATTCCGCTCATCGTGCTAAATATGATGCGTTGTTTACCTATCAACTCTATAGACGGATGATCAATGAATTTTTAAAAGTTAGACTTCAGAAAAAATCCAATCCTTTTGGTTCGAGTCGCGTTGATACACCGTTTCAAGATCATGTGGATTTTCGCTCGATTTTTCAAGATGAGTTTGAACGCTTAAAGTCTATTTTAATTGATATCAAACAAGATCCAAATCATCAAAGTAAAGGAGCCGTTGTAATTGGGGAACCCGGTTCAGGCAAAACCCATTTAATGATGCGTCTGGCTAAGGATTTATTAAAAACTAATCGATTATTATTTATTCGTCAACCTAATAATAAAGATGCCGTTTTATTTCATACTTATAGCCGCATTCTAGAGTCTTTAATTCAAAATGTTCCGGGAAGCGATCGCACACAACTCGAACATCTGTTAGCTAATAGCTTTGCAGAAATTATTAAAAACCAAGACTCCTATTCTACACCCAAGACTCAAAAAGATGATAAAATATTAGAAGTCATACAAGATAATAACCTCAATTTATTCACTGAGTTAGGACAAGAAGAAACTAAAATTAAACGAGACTATTGGGAACATATTGAAAAACGGGCTTATGATTGGTGGCTGCGAAACTTTTCCTCAGCCGGATACGCCCCCCAAATTCTCAGAGGAATTATTCGTTTTTGTGGCTATACCGACTTTAACCGTCGTCAAATTATTACCCAATGGTTGGCTTTAAATGATTTATCTTCCGAAGAACTTGATAAAGTTAGACTGGAAAGCTGGGGAGAAGATTGGAGTCGGGAAGAAATCGCATTAGCGGCGTTAGAAGTCTTTAGTAAATTGTCTTTACTGGATGAACCTTTAATTATTATTTTTGATCAGTTAGAAGGATTGGGTTTAAAACACAACGAACCCCTTTTACAAAGCTTTGGAGAAGCCATTAAAGAAATATTTACCCATGTTCCGAATAGCTTGATTATTTTAAATCTATTTCCAGATCGTTGGCAACAGTTTCAACAAATCTTTGATGGTTCGATTGTAGATCGGGTTTCTCAATCTCAGATTTTCCTGTCTAAACCTTCTCATCAACAGCTTAAACAACTGCTTAATTTAAAAGCAAAAACGGCGGAAGTTTCTCTTGATGAATTGTTTGAACCCGATGAAATTCAAGCCCTTCTTGAACAACCTTCGATTCGTTCCAGTCTGAATGCGGCGGCGGATTATTACCGTTATAAAATTGATGGGATTTCTCTTCCTAAACGTTTGTCATCTGCTAACCCAACTTCTCCCATTGAACCCGAGTTTGAACAACAAATTCAACAACTCACCGCAGATGTCGCCCAAATCAAACAGGTGATTCTGCAAATCACCCAAGCATTAAATATGAGTGAAAATGGGAACGGAATATTATCTGATCCACCTGCTGTTATTACCCCTCATATTCCGGCGAATTCTCCGATCAAGCGACAGGTTCAAGACTATTTAAGTCAGCAACGCCTCAGTTTAGAAGAAAACTATAGCAAACCGCAAATTATTACCGAAAGTGATGATCTCGGAAAATTAACAACGATTCTTGAATCTCTGCGATTTGTGATTTCTCCCCTTGATTTTCAGGTTTTACGCTTGGGGCGACGGGTTCTTCCTGAACATTTAGTCATCCAAACTGCGACTCATCAATTTGCGGTAGGATTTTTACATCAAGGCGGAAGTCGATTTTATCACCGCATTCGCAACTGGAATGAATTAGTGATGAATCACCCTGAAATTCAATTTAATCTCTGTCGAGAATCTCGTGAAGGCTTAGTGACGGCGAAAAAAAGTGCAGAATTTCTCGAACAATTCCGCAATGCTGATAATGGTAATTTTATCTTTATGGATAAAGAACAGCGAATTATTTTTGAACTGGTTTATCAGATGATTGTTGATATCCAAAATCGAGATTTAGAAGTGAATCTCAGCGAAGCGTTGGATATTGTTTTATTTGATTATCGCAATTATTGGTTATTCAAAAATCTGACGCTATTAACTTTAAATGCCTAACTTTAGGACTACGCCAAGAGGGGAAGAACAACTCTTAATACCTTACCCCTCTTGAATCTATCTAGCTAGAACATCAGAGCATTCTAGATTAAACTGGACAGATTTCTTTTTCGGAAATCACCTGGGAATTAACTTGATCACTGTCGATCATTGTCTCAGGTTCAAACCCTCGTTCAAATTCTCTCAGCTTCACCTGTTTGGCTTGTAAAGCTGTCTTTAAGACTTCAACAGCCTTGCGGGGTTCTCCCCGACCACAGAAGAAGAAATCAGCCGCAAAATAACCGTATTCAGGCCAGGTATGAATAGCGATATGTGACTCGGCTAGTGTGGCGGTTGCCGTGACTCCGTGGGGACTAAACTGATGTACACAGAAGTCAATTAAAGTAGCGTTTCCTGCGGTGATAGCTTCTAGAATTGAGTTGCGAATTCGTTCAGGATCGTTGAGCAGTTCAGCAGGACATTGCCACGCATCGAGAATTAAATGAGTACCTAATTTTTTCATTTAGTTGGGTTCCACCTCCCCTAGTAATTCAGATGAGTTTAAGCATACTCAGCTCTGTAGACCTATGACATCCGACAAAGGGATGCTCTTTAGATAAGCTGAGATTTGCTTCCTTTTCTAGTGTATAGTCTTTTTGGAAAAATGATCACTCTTGAAAAATAATTTTTAATCGAGTTCGACTCAACCCTTGTCCCCTATGGATGAATCTGTCAAAATGTCCATGTCGTGCAGATGAAGCGATCAAAATGTCCAAATTACCCAGATATTGATGAATTGGGGATGACAGCTTGATCAAACACTTTATTTTCGGTATTGATCGCCCGAACCATTATCTGATCAGCATACACCTCAAAGGTGGCAAAGCTCAGTTCTGGCGTTGAATATTCTGTCCATTCTGAACGTTTAACAAATCTATTCATAGCACCTGCACCACAAGTTAAATAAGTAGTGCCATTGAGAGAACGACTGCGTTCATAGTTGTGATCGTGGCCATTAATATAGAGTTGAACGCCATATTTTTTAAACAAGGGTGTTAAACTTTCAACTAATTTTTTTTTCCCGCCATGAACTCCCGAAGAATAAACGGGATGATGACCAAAAACCACTTTCCAAGGGGCATCGCTGCGACGGAGTTGTTCTTCTAACCAAGTCAGTTGAGTTAACCAATCTGCATTACTATTGGTATCTAACGCCAAAAAATGTACCGGATCTTGACGAAACGTGTAATAACGTCCCTTCATATTAAAGCCCGGATAACTCAGTTGTAAATTCCCGTTTTCTGTGCGAATATCGTGATTTCCTAAACAGGCTTGAAATTTAACGCCACTTTGCAGTAAAGTTTTATAGGGCTTCTCAAAAACCTCCTCCATCCGTTCAATTTCCCCATTCGGATAAATATTATCTCCGGCTAAAAGGGCTAAATTAAAAGGGTATTGTTGATGATAACGAGTTAGGGCTTCAGCCACCGCATATTGCCCCGGTTCACCTGTTCCGGTATCGGCTAGAGCAACAAAACGGAACAAAGGTTCTGTCGTGGGAATCGATGCAATGGGAGTCGGACTCATTGTCGTTTGACTGTTCGGAGTTCCGGCTTGTAAATTCTCAAATCTCCAAATCGAACCGATTACACTTCCACAAACAAGACTAGAGAGAATAAATTGACGGCGTTTCATCTGGAAAAACTTAGGTATTCAAAAGCTACAATAAAATGATACATTAGGATGAAAAATTCCAGACTTGAGTCTAGCACATTTGACCTCGCTCAACGGTTAGCCGGGAATTAAAAATGTCTGAAGAACAATTCACCTCTCCTCGCCCTAAAAAACCACAGACACGCCCCCCTCGACGCAATATTTTGATCAACCTGACCCTTCAAGTTTTACGGGGCTTGATTGACCAACTCGAAGGGATTGTCGCCCAATTAGAAAATCCATCTTCCCCGGAAAATTCCCGGAACCCAAACGAAAGAAACCGCTCTCGACATTATGGCTCTAAAATATTATCACCGATTCGGCGATTTTTGCCCCCAGTTGTCAATCGAATTTTACCTGATCCGATTTTAGCACTCGTCATTGGGGCAATTGTTGTTATCCTATTCAGCCAGATTATCAAACAGTTTCCCAGTCGTGAACCCCCCCCTGAACTTGCAAAAATAACCGTTCCCTCGCCCCAACAACCCGAAATTATTATCGAGAAACCCTTACAAGAAATCCCCAGTGAACCGCCATTGTCCGCCCCAGAACTTGAACGATTCCCGACAGAACTTGTTCCCGAACCCCCGGCGAGTTTAGAAGAAGTCCCCTCGATTTCAGAACCTGAAAATGTTAGCGAAAACCCTGATAAAATCCCCCAGTTGATCGTTGAAACAGCACCCCCTCAACCTGTGAAATTTATTTCCCCCCCGAACCTCGAACTCACACCCGAACAGTATTTGATTGCCACAATTCAAAGGAAAATGAACGAATCGACCGCGAAAATTAGCGCCGAAATTATTGCCTCAGTTCAAGCCAACTTTCCCGCTAGTTTATTACGAGTTGAACTCAGTCCGGCTTGGTATGAACTCAGCGAAGACAAACAAACTCAACTGGCGCAAGTCGTTTTTGAACAGGCACAGAACTTTGATTTTACCCGACTCGAACTGATCTCCCCAAGCGGAAAACCCATCGCCCGTAATGCAGTAATTGGCACAAACATGATTATATTAAATCGGACAAATCTTGAAAGCGATCATTAGAAATTCTTAAATTCTTCCGTAGTCTGGATTACAACACAAACTTCAACTTATAGAATATAAAGATTGAAATCAGCAGTATGAGTTTCTCATGGCGAATCCCTTCCTCTTCCTTGAATACGAACCTGCATTTGAAGCGTTAGGCCGTGATTACTACGATGAAGTGGTCGCCGCAGAATTTCCCCTCCATATCCTGCGCTTCCGCAATGATCAAATCCTCACCCAGTTAGGCCTTGACCCCCAAACGGTAACGGACGATCACTTTATCGAAGCCTTTGGCAAATTTGAAAGTGTACGTCCGGCTTTAGCGATGTGTTATCACGGCTATCAATTTGGAGAATATAACCCGCAACTCGGCGATGGTCGCGGCTTTCTCTATGGACAAGTTCGCGGCATCGATGGTGAACTCTACGACTTTGGCACCAAAGGAACAGGTCAAACCCCCTATTCTCGCAACGCCGATGGTCGCCTCACTCTCAAAGGCGGTGTCCGGGAAGTGATCGCCGCCGAAGCTTTACACCGAATGGGGGTGCGAACTTCTCGTACTTTAAGTTTAATTGAAACGGGCGAAAAACTCTATCGCAGTGATGAACCTTCTCCGACTCGTTCGGCGGCTATGGTACGCTTTAGTCGCTCTCATATTCGCTTTGGCACTTTTGAACGATTACATTATTTTGGTCGTGCCGATTTAATCACAAAATTATTAGATCATGTGATTGAATATTATTATCCTCATTTCAAAACCGAGAGCGATCGCTATGCTTTATTTTATGGTGAATTAGTCAAACGAGTCGCTACATTAGTCGCCCAATGGATGGCTGCCGGATTTTGTCATGGGGTCTTGAATACAGATAATATGTCCATTACTGGAGAAAGTTTTGACTACGGCCCCTATGCGTTTATACCGACTTACAACCCTCGATTTACCGCCGCTTATTTTGACTCGAGTGGGTTATATTGCTATGCCAATCAACCCTGGGTTTGTAAGGGAAATTTAGAACGGCTGCAACAACCGTTGAAAATGGTTATTGATTCAGAAGCATTAGAGTCAGGACTTGATTTATTTGATCACCAATTTCGAGAAACTTATAGACAACTGATGATCAATAAACTTGGCTTTGCACAGTTACCCCTAGCGGAAGCCGAGGAATTATTAAAGCTAACGATTAATTTACTCAAAAACAATGACTTGGGTTATCACGACTTTTTTAGTCTGCTGACTCAAGAATTTTGCGCCGACTGGCAAGATGATTTTAGTCAAATTTGTAAAACAGAAGGATTACCTAAATTTGAAGGATGGCGGAAACTCTACCTCGAAAGTTGGCAACAGCTTTATCATCATTATCTGCAAACCCTCTCCCCGCAACAACTCGATGAAATGAAAGCCCGATTAAAACGATATAATCCGACTGTTGTCCCGCTACGTCCTCAAATAGAAGCCGTTTGGGAACCGATTTTTGTAGAGGACAATTGGGAACCTTTTTATAGTCTGTTGAAACGAATTAAAACAGAATGATATGATCAAAATAATCTCCCAAAATTGCCCCTCTGCTTAAATTCAGCGAAGAAACAACTTAAACCTTTATGATCCCCTCCATGCCGGGTGAAAGTTATCATGGGCCTTTGCCTGCGTTAACGACCCATGAATTCGAGTTACAAATGGCACTTGAACGCGATATCAAAATTTTGGCAAAAGAGATCGGCGAACGCAACTATCTCAACTATGATAATTTGAGAGCCTCAGCCGATTTTTTAGAAACAGAGTTTTTAGATTGCGGTTATCACGTTCAACGTCAAGCCTACGAAGTCAACGATCAAACCTTTGAAAATCTCGCCGTAGAAATCAAAGGAAGCGATCGCCCCGATGAAATTATCGTCATTGGGGGTCATTATGACTCAGTAGCCGGATGTCCAGGCGCCAATGATAACGGTTCCGGCGCGGCGGCGGTTTTAGCATTAGCGCGATTATTTGCAGGGAAAACACCCCGACGAACCTTGCGGTTTGTTGAATTTGTCAACGAAGAACCCCCATTTGCCATGACAGAGGGAATGGGAAGTTTGGTTTATGCCCGTTATTGTAAACAGCGTCAGGATAATATTGTCGGGATGTTGAGTCTAGAGACAATGGGATATTATTCTAACGAACTCGGAAGCCAACGCTTTCCCTTTCCGTTGGGGAATTTTTATCCTTCTACCGGGAATTATATCGCCTTCGTCACCCATTTGAAATCCACTTCTCTCGTGCGTCAAATGGTGGAATCCTTTCGCCGTCACACTCAATTTCCCTGTGAAGGTGCAGCCGTTCCGGGTATGATTACCGGAGTGAGCTATTCCGATCATTGGTCATTTTGGGAGCAAGGATATCCAGCCGTGATGGTGACAGATACCGCCATGTTTCGCTATCCCTATTATCACGCCTGGAATGATACACCCGAACAGGTAAACTATGACTGTTTGGCGCGAGTGGTGGCCGGGTTAGAACGGGTAATTGAGGAGTTAGTCTCTTAGTCTATCTAGTATGAGTAACCGGGGACTCGAAAATTTAGTAACTGATCGCAACTGTTGGTTTCGCTTGAGTATTCTTCCGTTTCAAGATCAACGGGGTAATACTCATAGCCGTCTTGATCACAACATTCTAATTCGATCAAGGGTTCAGCATTTTCGGATTCTTCTTTATAGAATAAAAAACGGTTTTCTTCGCATCTATCTAAAGGTTGAAAGTCCGTCACAGGTGTCAGGTATTGATCACGTCCAGAAATGGCTCTAGGGTTGGCAAAATTAGACACTTGTTGCAGTCCATCATAAGCCGCAACGGGAGCTGGAACTTCGATATACTCGATTTGATCTCCGCGATCAATCAGTAGTCCCAATTGACCATTATTGTGACCAACCGCAACAATCTGACTTAAATCTATTTTCGTTAGTTTCATGGAAATTCTCCTGAAGCCCTATCTGATCAATTTCAGTTTTGACCCCTAACTCTCTAAAAGTCTATCATTTTTTGATTTTTAAGTCAACTTTTTGAGAGTAACAACACAGATGTAACAGTATGAAGAACTTCTGTTAAGCTTTACTCAATCTTTCTCTGTAAAAGAGATGTTACAACTTCAGCCTATCCCGTTTTGGGGTTCAAAATGGCTGTAAACTTTTAACAGTAAGAACAGATCACAGAGTTTGAGGAGATTTTCGGGAGAGTTGAGGCGTTAAGATATCAGAAATTGCAGAAAGATCTGACACAAAAATGCGCTTCTGGTTATATCATGTAAAAAACAACGAAATTACGTGTTAGGATTGTTTAACTAAGTTCGGAGTAGACTAATGGCAAAATCAGCAACAGAGAAAGCATCAATAGCTCCACTGACGGGAAAAGCTTTACTTCAGAAAGTTAAGTCGCTTGGTAATATGCCAAGACGAGAGACTGCTAAACTTTGTGGCTATTACACCACCACAAAAGATGAGCAAATGCGGGCGAATATGACGGAATTTTACGACGCGCTGTTAGCCGCGAAGGGAATTTCCTTAGATCCCGGTCGAACAGATGGTCGAGGTAGAGAAGCCAGTTATCGGGCTTGCGTACATAAAAATGGATCTCTGGTTATTGGTGCTAACTACACCCAAGCAATGGGCTTAAGACCGGGTGATCAATTTGAAATTCGCTTAGGTCATAAGCATATTCACCTCATTCAGGTTGATGCGAAATCCGGTCAAGAGTTAGACGAAGACGAAGAAGAATAAATTCGCTGATTCATTTCTATGTGATTGACGAAAACAGTTAAATCTGTAGCCCAAGTGCCTCATAAGTTATGAGGTATGGGCTACGGGGTTAATTTATATATCATTCGAGATTAATCTTGAGAAGCAAAGCATGGTGATCATTCATCAGTTTATCTCCGTTGAAACCCAAGCCGGGATAAGCATTTACAACATTACACCGGAGATTGTAAGCCGTCTAGAGTCGAGTGGGATTAGCAACGGCCAAGTCCTGATTTTCTCCCGACACACCACAACAGCCTTAGTGATTAATGAGGATGAAGAACGGTTATTAGAGGATATCAAAGTCCACCTGAAAACCTTAGCCCCTGCTGATGCCAAATACCTGCATAACGATCTACACTTAAGAGACGTTCCCCCCGATGAACCGATCAACGCTCACTCCCATTTAATGGCGATGATGCTAAGTACCAGCGAAGTCATTCCAGTGGTAGAAGGAAAACTCGGTTTAGGAACTTGGCAGTCCGTGTTATTTTTGGAGTTAGACGGGCCACGAACACGCAGCGTATCCCTACAAATCATGGGAGAATAAAGCAAAAGACTTGACAAAATTTAAAAAATAGGTAAATGATTAGTCTAGAGATCTGACTCATGGCTAGATTTTTATGCTGGAACTCCTAAACCTGTTTGATGTGAGTTTCTATCTGAACCAACATTCGGATGCTATAGAAGTAGTAGAAAATACAGTATTAAACCGCCAACTCGATCATTGCCGACTCAAAGATCAGTTTGCCGACTGTCACCCCCATTTGTTTGAAGCGAAACAACAAGAGCAACGTCGATCTCCAGAGATTACCAAAGCCATACAACTCCGTAAACTATACTCAGGACTTGATCCTCACCTCCAATGGAGTAAAATTACAGAACAGCTCGTAATACCCCCATTGAACGAGCGCATTGCTCGCCACAATCACCCCAAGATAGATTCTATTCATTCTCTCATTTCTGAAAAAATTGTTAGAGGACTCACACCCTTAATTGATCCAGAAAAATCAGCGATCCGCGATCGCACCACTCAAACGGTGATTCTCTGGAATGAAGCCACCCAGCAAGCCATCCGCAACACTTCTCCCGGCCCAACGGTGTCTTCTCGCGCCTATTCAGTCGTGCATACCGCCATGTTTGATGCTTGGGCGAGTTATGATCCCGTAGCCATCGGTACCCAACTCGCAGATCAGCTACAGCGTCCCCAGGATGAAAACACCCTCTCTAATAAAAGTGAAGCCATCAGTTATGCTGCCTACAGCACCCTGATCGACTTATTCCCGACTCAACAGCAAGTCTTTGATGATCTGATGCAGCAACTCGGCTTATTCCCGACAACTGCGATCGCCAGCCCCCAAACCCCCAGAGGAATTGGACAAGCGGCCAGCACTGCTGTGCTTCGCTTTTGCCACAAGGACGGATCAAACCAATTAAACAGCTACGCAGACACAACGAGTTATCAACCCGTTAACCCTTCGGAGAGTCTAAGCGACCTCAACCGTTGGCAACCCCTACGAGTTCCCCTCAACGACCCCAAAGGCCGCCTACAAGCCTTCCTAACGCCTCACTGGGGGACTGTTATCCCCTTCGGTTTAACCTCCGGTTCCCAATTTCGACCCCCCGCCCCGCCTGACTTGGCAACACCGCTATACCGTCAACGAGTCCAGGAAATCTTAGACTACAACGCCAACCTCACCGATGAACACAAAATAATCGCCGAATATTGGGAAGACGGCCCCGGAACCTCTTTTCCTCCCGGTAAATGGATGGCTATTGGGCAGTATATTTCCCAACGCGATAACCATAGTCTCGATGAAGATGTCAAACTATTTTTTATGCTTGCCAACGCCCTTTTTGATGCGGGAATTGCGGCTTGGGACTCCAAACGGTTCTATGATTATATTCGCCCTGTATCGGCTATTCGTAGCCTGTTTAACGGTCAACAAATTCAAGCTTGGGCAGGCCCCGGTAAAGGCACACAAACCATTGACGGTAGCCAGTGGCACCCCTACCAACGCCTGAATGATCCGACTCCCCCTTTTCCCGAATATGTCTCGGGACACAGCAGCTACAGCGCCGCCGCCGCCGAAGTGTTAAAACGGTATACTAAAAGTGATCACTTTGGGGCTTCCTATACCGCCCCCGTTGGAAGTTCCCGCTTTGAACCTGGTATTACCCCTACTGAAGAAATAACACTTTCCTGGCCGACTTTTTCCGCCGCCGCCGATCAAGCCGGAATTTCTCGGTTGTATGGTGGGATTCATTTTCGCGATGGCGACTTAAACGGACGTCAACTCGGACGAAAAGTTGGGGAAACAGTCTGGAATAAAGCCCAAACCTTCATTAATGGAGGAGGTAGGAGCGGGTTTATCTTAATGAAGCGAGAAGACCCGCGCCATAAATAAAATGTTGGCGACGGGACGGGGCGTTTAAAGTGCGGAATTCAATTCCGCACACAGCCCCTCATGAATCGCTACCAAACAAACAACTTACAAGTTTCGTGGTAAACTGTAAGACATGGTTGAAAAAGCTCTCAAATTTAGGTTCTATCCAACTCCTGAACAGGAAGATCTGTTGAGGAGGACATTGGGGTGCGTCCGTCTGGTGTACAACAAAGCACTGGCGGCGCGAACCGAAGCGTGGTATAAACAGAAAGAGCGGGTAGGGTATTCTCAAACCTCATCAATGCTAACGGAGTGGAAAAAAGAGGAGGAATTAGACTTTTTAAACGAGGTCAGTAGTGTTCCGCTTCAGCAGAGTTTAAGGCACTTGCAAACCGCTTTTACCAACTTCTTTGCAGGTCGAACAAAGTACCCGAACTTTAAGAAAAAACGCTTAGGTGGAAGTGCCGAATTTAGTAAAGCTGCATTTAAGTGGAGAGATGGTCAAGTCTACATTGCCAAGTGCTTTGAACCTTTGCCGATTCGATGGAGTCGTCAACTACCAAAGGGATGCAGTCCTTCTACTATCACAGTCAAGTTAGACCCCAGCAGTAGATGGTTTGTATCTTTGAGAATTGACGATCCAGTAGACCACAAACTAAAACCCATCGATAAAAAAGTGGGGATAGATCTTGGCATCACCAGTCTGTTCACCACGTCTGATGGTGTGAAAGTTTCTAATCCCAAGCACTTTGATAAGCTATATAAAAAACTCCGACTCGCTCAAAAGTCTTTAAGCCGGAAAATCAAAGGCTCAAAAAACCGAGAGAGAGCAAGAGTTAAAGTAGCTCGAATTCAAGCTAAAATTGCCGATTGCAGGCGCGACAAAACTCACAAGTTAACGACTCAACTTATTCGTGAAAATCAAACGATAGCTGTTGAAGACTTGGCTGTGAAGAACATGGTGAAAAATCACAAGTTAGCCAGAGCAATCAGCGATGCGAACTGGGGAGAACTTGTCCGACAACTCACTTACAAAGCTGAGTGGTACGGAAGAGAATTAATCAAAATAGATCGTTGGTTTCCCAGTTCCAAGCGATGCTCGAATTGTGGATACATTGCAGAAAAAATGCCGTTGAATATCAGAGAGTGGGATTGTCCTAAGTGCAATTCTCACCACGACCGCGATATTAACGCCTCAATTAATATTTTGGCTGCGGGACTCGCAGTGTCAGTCTGTGGAGCCACCGTAAGAGCCGAACAGAATAAATCTGTTAAGCCAGGTGCGAAAAGCTCTTCTTTGAAGAGAAAGAAGCAGAAACCCAAGTTGTGAGGCTTGGGAATCCCGCGCCAAAAACGAATGTGTTGGCGTGTGGTCGGAGGTCAACATTGATCAGGACAATAATCCTCTAAAATAAAGTCCAAATCTCAGTAAACTTAGGGCAATGAATTCCCCTTCTCTACGAACTTTAGGTGTGCCTCCCAATGCTTGGGGCGTGACAGATGCGATCGCGGATCTGACTCGTCCGGTTGTTGAACCTCAACCTATTACCCTCGCTACGGAAACAAAAACCCTGCGACTAGACTTAGCCAAAGCTGCTATTTTAGTCATTGATATGCAAAATGATTTCTGTCATCCTGATGGTTGGTTAGCCCATATAGGGGTAGATGTCACGCCCGCCCGTCAACCCATCGAACCTTTACAAAAGCTTTTACCCGTGTTGCGATCGGCAAATGTTCCCGTTATTTGGATCAACTGGGGAAATCGGCCTGATTTACTGAATATTAGTCCAGCAACGCTTCATGTTTATAATCCTACAGGCGAAGGGGTGGGTTTAGGTGATCCCTTACCCAAAAATAATTCACCCGTTTTACAAGCCGGAAGTTGGGCGGCGGCGGTTGTTGATGAACTCGAACAAAAACCGGAAGATATTCGAGTTGATAAATACCGCATGAGTGGCTTTTGGGATACGCCGCTTGATAGTATTTTACGAAATTTAGGCAAAACTACGTTATTTTTTGCCGGGGTAAATGCCGATCAATGTGTGATGGCAACGTTGCAAGATGCCAACTTTTTGGGCTATGACTGTATTTTAGTTAAAGATGGCACTGCAACCACATCACCTGAATATTGTTGGCAAGCGACGCTTTATAATGTTAACCAATGTTTTGGTTTTATTTGCGACTCGGAAGGGATTTCGCAAGCGATCGCCCAACTTTAAATATATAAAAACCCGGTAACTTTTGAGAAACCGGGTTTTTTAGGGCTTACAGTTATACTTGACCGGACTGAAAACCGTTATAATTATTGCTGTTTTAATTATTGCTTTTTCCAACAGAATTTAGGGAATAAACCCACTAAGAATAAAGCAACTAACGCTGAAGGTTCAGGAATTTCTTGGGCGACTTCCGGTTCAGCATAAATAAAATCATCAGTTGCTACTAAGTCTATCCCATTTTCGGGGTCATCAGCCGGGCCGGATGTAATTGTGTTACTGTCAAGATCGACATCAAAAATGGTATTGTTGCCTAAAATAAGTTCAACCTCAGTGATCACAGGTTCATCAAATAAAACCCCTAAAAAAGACGGTAGACCACTTCCGCCCGGTTCCACAAAATATTTCCCTAAACTGACTGAACCGTTTAAAAACTCAATACTACTGGTATTGGGAAGTTCAACATCAAGAAAAATCGCCCCAAAACCCCGAGTAGCAGCAGGGGTAGTGGTTCCGGCGAGAGTGAAACTTTGCTCAATTTCGTTGTCGTCTTCGCCAAAATGAACGAAAATATTATTGGGACTAAAAGCCGGAAACTGACCCGCCACACCGGAATTAACGCTTTCTAAACCATCGCCACTGACGATATAAACATCATCATACAAGGCACCGCGAGACAGAAAACGATCTTCAGGAATACCGACCACTTGATCAGGAACGATCACCTGAGTATTGCCGCCAAAATCGGTTCCATCTAATAATACACCATCCCAGTTGACCGTGCGAAATCCGCCGATTTGTGAGCCGATAGCAGTGGTATTATCCAACCCACCAATAGCGGCTTTCATCGCTGCAAAAGCGGTTGCTGCATTGTCACCCACACCACTAAACAAAGTCGCGGCTTGTGCTTTTTGAAAAGGGATAGACACTGCCAATATTCCCGTTAATGCGATGCACAACGGTTTAAAAGTAGTCATAAAATAATCTCCTAACTCTAACAAAATCTTGAGTAGTCGAGATGAAGCCTACTGTTGTGCATCTTAGCCTATAACGTTCTGTATGTTTAGTGAAACTCTCCAAGTTTTACATGAACTACCCTTCTGTAAAGATAATTTAGATAAATTTAAAGGAATTGTAAAATAGTCAAATTACCATTGCTGGACTTTAGTTTTAACAAAATAATTAATTTTAAATCCGAAAACTGGGAATGCGGTGATTTGAATGATTCCAAAAATCAACGTGATTTTTGATAGATATTTCAACAATTAATGTTTCAGGAATATGAACCTTTCTTTCAAAAACAAACTCCCCGTAATCAGCCAAGTCATCAAGACCGATAAAATTGAGGATAATCTCAGCTACTATCCAAATAAAAAACTTTAAAACAGACTGATTTAAGTATTCCATAGCCTCTCACATCCTTGATTAACCTCCATTGAGGAATCATCAAAAAATCAACAACTTAACCTCATCCTTATTTTAAATAAGACCTGAGATAAATTTCTTCTTTCTCCTGAGAGATTTCTGGGTCATCTCTTGGTGTCTCTGTGTCTTGGTGGTTTTATTCTATAAAATCAAAAAAATAAGCCTGATTTCTTCAAGAAACCCGGCGATAAAATTAACATAAATTTTTGAATCATTTATTCTCCGGCTGACCAAGGTTCCATAAACTTTGGATACAGCGTTAGTCCGCCATCAATATAAAGAGTTTGACCCGTAATATAAGACGCATCATCAGAAGCCAAAAAAGCCGTAATTGCAGCCATTTCTTCAGACGTTCCGACTCGTCCCATCGGAATATGCTGTTCAACTTCTTGTCTTTTTTTCTCATCTTCTGACCAAGAATTAATCGGTGTTGCCGTTGCGCCCGGTGCAATAGCATTAACCCGAATTCCATGTCTCGCATATTCTAAAGCCAGCGTTTTAGTCAGGTTTCCCATGCCCCCTTTACTAATAGAATAACTCACATATTGAGGTCGAGGAATAATCTCATGCACACTAGAAACATTAATAATTACACCGCCATTATTCTGTTTTAAAAACTGTTTAATCGCTGACCGAGAACACAAAAAAGCACCTCGGAGATTCACCGAAATAACTTGATCAAAATCCTCTGTTTTTACTTGATCAGAAGCTTCGGCGATTTGCATTCCCGCATTATTCACTAAGATATCTAAACTACCCAATTTCTCGACAACTTCACCACACATTCTGATAATATCTTGCTCGTTAGAAACATCACCTTCGACGGGTATATCTTTACCCCCACAGTCTCGAATTTGATTGCAAACTTGATCAATCATTTCTTCTGTATCTTGAACTTTTTCAGGATTTCCCCGATAATTAATCGCTACATTTGCCCCTTCTGTTGCAAAGCGAACAGCGATCGCCTGACCTATTCCAGAAGTAGCTCCAGTGATTAACACATTTTTCCCTTTCAACCCTTTCATTATGATTTTAATCCTCCTAATATTTATTCTTGAATATTTAACGAAAATCCCAGGGTTTAACCTGGGAAAAATTAGCGCATCAAAAGTTCAGACTAAAACCTATTCTTTCTCAGTTTTACTGTCCGAAGAAATCTTTAACCGCATCAACTACATTATCAGAAGTTCTTTCAAGATCATTGTGGGCTTCGCTGCTTTGACGTTGGATGTCGCCGACATTTTCTTGTGCTTTTCCTTGAGTTTGTTTGAGTGAACCTTCAGTTTTGGCTTGAGCTTCTTTCATATTTTGTTCTGCTGCTCCGACGGCTTGGCGTGCTTTACCTTCCACTTTATTTGCTGTACCTTCTCCCAATACATTGTCTACCATTGAAGAATTAGTTGCTAAGATAGAAGAAGTATTCAGACTCAGGGCTTGAGCCGGTAAAAATGAAGCGGTTAGTAAACCTGAACAAAATACAGCTAATGATACAAAAACACCAAATTTTAAAAGCAATTTACGAGCAAATCTCATAGTTTAATCTCCTCTGTTGATTTCACAACAGCTTCAGTATTTATCGTTGAATATTTGTTCCAACGTTTCACTTTCAGAATAAACGGGTTTGAGGTCAATTGACCTCACTCTTTAGAGAGAACTAAATTGGAGGTTTGTGGACATTTTTGGTCAATTTAACCCCTTTTAATCTCTCTCTAGATAGAGTGATTATTTTAAAATTTTTTGATATAGTTTTAGTT
>NZ_LATL02000299.1 GCF_000972705.2 Limnoraphis robusta CS-951
AAATACTCAACTCACAGCTCCCCCTCCCCCCCCGGATGCAGAAATTTTTCCTTCCCCTGCATCAGTTCCTCCTAATACTCAGGTGAGAATTGACGGTTCAACCAGTATGGTGATGATTAACCAAAACCTCAAACAAGGGTTTGAACGTCAATTTCCTGGTGTTCAGGTGGAAACAGCCGCCAATGGGACGAATAATGGCATTCAAGCGGTTCTGAATGGAGAAGTCGATATTGCAGGGGTATCGCGATCGCTGACTCCTCAAGAAGAAAAACAGGGTTTAAAAGCTTTACCGATCGCTTCTGATCAAATTGCCATTGTTGTCGGTGTGAATAACCCCTACCAAGGCGGACTTACAGATAGTCAAGTTTACGGTATTTTCACCGGACAAATTACCAACTGGTCAGAAGTTGGAGGGCCAAATGCAACCATTCAAGTGATTAACCGTCCTGCGGTTAGCGGGACTCATCAAGCATTTCAGGAGATGATTTTACAGGGTCGGACTTTTGGCACTACACCCAATATTACCACTTTACCCCGAGATGAAACGACGGGAATGCTGCGACAATTGGGCGAAGATGGCATTGGATACGCGACATTTACTCAAGTTGTTAATCAACAAACGGTAAGAACGGTTCCTGTTGAGGGTGTACAACCGGGATCTGTTAGTTATCCTTATCAACGACAGTTGTATTATGTTTATAAACAACCTGCGACTCCGGCTGTACAAGCGATTTTAGGCTATGCGACTTCGCCGGAAGGACAACAGGTGATTTTTCGGGAAAATTAGCCTTGTAGGTTGGGTTGACAAAGGAAACCCAAGAAACCAATGAGTTAAGCTGACCAGTGTTTTCAGTTGTCAGTTATCAGTGTTTACAGTTATCACCTGTTCACTATAATCTGTTAACTGGTAACTGTTAACTGTTTAAAGCCGCCCCTACGGAAAAAAGGGGTAACAGTTTACTGTAAACTGACTGCTGTATTGTGAATTTTAAATTGTGCTATCAATTTAACGAGATGAACACTAAAATTACAATTTCTTTATTTAGCCTTCTGTTGACTGTTGGTTTTCAGGTTCCCAGCCTTGCTGAAACGGTGTTAGAAAAAGTGAACCGGACTGGTGTTTTAACGGTGGGTGTGCGTGAAGATGCGATTCCGTTTAGCTATTCTAACGACAGTAATAACTTTGAGGGTTATTCTGTGGAGTTAATGCAGCTCATTCATCGTCGCCTGGAACAAGAATTAAATAAGCCGATTAAACTAGAGTTTAAACCTGTGACTCTGCAAAATCGCTTTAGTTCGGTAGAAAGTGGTAATATTGATTTGGTGTGTGGAGCGGATAGTATTACAGCTAAACGAGAACAGACGGTTGAATTTTCCATCCCGTTTTTTACAACCGGAATACAGTTGTTAGTTCAACAAGAAGATGCGGAACGTCTAGATCCGACTCAAACCACAGAGGAAGTGTTGGAAGGGTTGACACCGAATGAAGTTTCTATCGCTTTTATTCAAGGAACAACAACAGAGATTGACCTAAAACCGATGTATCCTGAAGCCAGTTGGCAAATCATCGGAAGCCGAACAGAAGGTTTACGACGTCTGAGAAATAATGAGATTGATGCGATCGCCAGTGATGGTATTTTGTTGATTGGAGAAGTCTTAAAGCAAGGGGAAGATATTAAAATGTATCGTTTGATTCCCCAACAACCTCTGAGCTTTGAAAATTACGGTTGTATTTTTCCCCAGAATAACTTAGATTGGAGTAATATTATCAACTCTACGATTACCAGTTCAGAAAATACCGATCTTTGGAATCAATGGTTTAATGCGGAGACGGGACGTTTTCCCTATGAACGTTTTTCGGATACGGCGAATCGTTCTAGTCTAGAGCCGACACAGCTAAGACGAGGGCTTTGGTAAAATCTAGAAATAGAAAAATGCCAGAAAAAATGAAACTGTCTTCAGCTACGAATCACACAGACTCCAGTTAGAGCGGGTAAATATTACAATCTTACGAGAAAACATGAGAAAATCATCTTATGTATGAACTCGAATCAGATGTTCCTTTGGAAACTTGTCTTTTTCATTCTCGGCAGTTTGAGTTTAGGCGCTCTCCCTCTGACTGACCTCAGCGTTAGAATACTGACAGGTATTGACTTAACCCAAGTCGGTACAGGGAATGTGAGTGTGGCGGCAGCCTTCACCCACGCCGGAAAAAAGGCAGGAATTACCGCCGTTTTGGCAGAAATAGCCAAGGGAATTTTACCTGTACTGCTGGCAAAATTCTGGTTTCCTGAGATTCCTGCTTTAGAATTAGTTGGGTTAATTGCCGTCGTCTGGGGTCGATATCTGATCGCCCGAGGCGGAGGTGTGACAAACGCAACCTGGGGAATTCTCGTTTACTCTCCAATTGTGGCATTGAGTTCAGGAATAACAGGGGTGCTGATTTGGCAAATCGGACGTTTAGCTTCTGACTCGACTTCAGCTAGACTCCGGGGCGTGCGTTGGGGCTGTCTGAGTGGGCCGTTTTGGGTGGGATTGTGGCGATTTTCCGGATACCAGTTCGCTGAGTTTTTTCTAGAACTGTTCACTGCCATTGGTTTATCTGTCACTTTAGTTCTAATTAATTTGCGTCAAGGAGATGATTTAGATTTGTATCAACCACAGCGTTTATTCTCTCTATCAGAACCTTTGGATGACCAAGTTTATGGTGAAAAAGCGGCTCGATTGAGTCAACTGAAACGAGCCGGATTTAAAGTGCCTTTGGGTTGGGTTTTACCCGCTTTCAAAGCGAAAGCACAAGCCTCACAACAGCTTTCTAATTTTAGTCTTCCGATTCCGGGTTCTCAACTTCCTTTAATTGTTCGTTCTTCAGCCATTGGAGAAGATAGCGATAACAGTTCAGCCGCCGGACAATATGACTCGATAGGGCCAGTTACAACCGAAGCTGAATTAATCAATGCCATTGATAGATGTTGTCAGTCTTATTGGAGTTCAGAAGCCATTTCCTATCGTCGTCAACGGCGACTTCACGATGAAGGAATTGCCATTTTAATTCAACCTTATATTAGTAGCAAAGTAGCCGGGGTGATGTTTAGCCGTCATCCCCTCGATGGTTCAGCAAAAGTGATCATTGAAGCTTTGCCTGGAGGGGGGGAAGCTGTGGTCGGCGGAAAATTTACACCCCTTCATTTAGAAATCAATTTGAGTACGTTAGATCCGAAAAAAGAAATCTTAAATCTTGTCAAAAATACCTCTCTCCTTCCTGGTAGTATTATAGCAGAATTGGTGGGATTAGCACAAGAGATTGAAACCTTTTATCACGGTTTACCGCAAGATATTGAATGGAGTTGGGATGGTGAACATATTTGGATTTTACAAAGTCGTCCGATTACTAATCTTAGGCCTATTTGGACGCGAACCATTGCGGCAGAAGTGATTCCGGGGGCAATTCCTCCTTTAACTTGGTCAATTAATCGTCCTTTAACTTGTGGCGTTTGGGGCGAAATATTCAAGCTAGTTTTGGGTAAAAAAGCGGCAGAATTAGATTTTAATCAAACAGCAACGTTGTTAGGATCTCATGCTTATTTTAATGCGACACTCCTCGGAACAATATTCCGAATGATGGGATTACCAGAACAGGGGTTAGAGTTCTTATTAAGAGGTCAAAAAATGGGAAAACCTCCCCTCAGTAAACTCTTACCCTCTTTACCCGGATTGTGGCGTTTGGTTCGGCGAGAGTCGCGAATTGTCAAATCATTTAATCAAGATTATCATCAACAGTTTTTACCAGAACTCAAGCAACTAGAAACGGATTTTTATGGCGATTTTGCCTTAAGTTCTCAGTCTCTCAGCCAACTCCTTGAGCGTTCAGAAGGAATTCAAAACTTGCTCAAACGAGTAACTTACTATAATATTTTAGCCCCGATTGGGTTGGCAATTAGAATCAAAATATTTAAAGTTTCAGATGAATGGTTGCCCACCGAAAACAACCCCGAAGTTATGGCGATGTATTCGCTACAACAGTTAGCCCATAAATTTAGAGAAGAAACAACAATTGAGGAAATACTTTCCTTATCCGAGTTGGAAAAACAGTTCAATACAATGTCAACCTTACAGGAAGAATTTACCACTTGGTTAGATACTTACGGTTATTTGAGTGAGGTGGGTACTGATATTGCCGTCTCGACTTGGAAAGAACAGCCAGAAATGTTTCGTAAAACTTTTTTATCAATGGTTCAAAATCCATCGGTAAAAGCTGAAAAATTTAATCTTAAAATCCTCAATCCCTGGCAAAGTTTGCGACTTTCTCAATGTCGGGAACGGGCGATTATAAAAGGTAAAATTGCTGAAGTTTATGGCAAACTTTTAGCACATTTACGATGGACGTTTTTAGCCATTGCGAACCAAGGGATTGCTGCTAATTTATTAGAAAATCAAAGTGATATTTTCTTTTTAGAGTTTGTTGAAATCCAATCCTGGATTCGTCATGGAAAGTCTGATTTGATCAAAGAGAAAATTAAAAATAGACGAGAACAGTTTGAACGGGATAAAACTTATCAAGTTCCAACTTTAGTTTATGGAAATAAGCTTCCGAAAACCGTAAGTTCTACAAATATGGAACAACAAAATTTATCAATTCTGACTGGAATTCCCGCGAGTGTGGGTTGTGTAGAAGGAACGATTCGAGTCTGTCGTAGTATTGGAGATAGTCTGACAAACGGTCGAGAAAAATCGATTTTAGTTGTTCCTTATACAGATGCAGGTTGGGCGCCTTTGTTAATAAATGCTCAAGCGATTATTTCTGAAGTGGGTGGACAACTTTCTCATGGTGCAATTATCGCTCGGGAGTATGGAATTCCAGCCGTGATGAATATTCCGAATGCGATTTCTCGGTTTAAAAATGGTCAACGTGTACGAGTGGATGGTTATCAGGGAACTGTAGAAATTTTAACCGAGGATGGAGTTTGAAAAGACAAGAGTAAGCAAGCACAATAAATGTTATCAATGACTGATTTTAACTTAGAATGATCAAAGATAAATTTAGACTAGAGGAGTGTAAGAAAAACGCCTGTTATGAATCAAAATAACGTTAAAATGACTTCGTTTGATTTTAAAATATTACCCCATAAAAATTTTATTCGGGCAATTTCTGGATTATTTACAGTGGGATTAATTCTCAGTATCCCCTCAACTCCTATTGCGGTTGAACTCACTCCCGCACAACAAGTAACTCCCCTCGAAGGAAAACAAAAAATTATTTTATTGGGAGATAGTATTACCCAAGCAGGCGGAAATTATGGCGGCTATGTATGGCTGATGCAACAATATCTGAATACCCTCTATCCTCAGTCAAAAATTCAACTGATTCAAGCGGGAGTTTCCGGTCAAACTTCAGGAGATTTACAGGTAAGATTTCAACAAGATGTTTTAGAAAAACAGCCGGATTTGGTGACGATTAATGTTGGTGTCAATGATATTATTAAAAGTCTCAAAAATTCCAGTACCGAACAGCAAAACACGCAAAATATAGAAGTTTATCGTCAGAATTTAACGGCAATGGTGCAAGCAGCACAATCGCGAAATATATCCGTTTTGTTATTGTCACCCACTATTATTACTGAAGATTTAAACAGTCGAGAAAATATCCGTTTGCGTGAATATATAGCGGTGATGCGAGAGGTTTCTGCTCAAAATAGATGCAAATTTCTTGACCTAAATCTTCCCTTTCGAGATGTTATTTTAACCTATCAACGTTATGGAGGACAAGCCCAAAATATCTTAACTCGAGATGGGATTCATCCAAATTTAGCAGGTCATCAGATTTTGGCTTATACCATCTTACGCAGTTGGGGAATTCCTGAACAACAAATTCAAAAGTTACAAGTGATCGAGTAATTCACTTTGATGATATTCTGTCGAGCATTTTCTAAAGAAATCCTAGATTTTCAATCAGAATGATCACGGCAATTGCCAATCCCTCAGACAGTCCTTATACTGAAAAATAAAGCCTCACTCAAAAAATATGGAAGTTCAGTTTAAGATTATTCGCCAAACTCAAGACAATAGCCCCCATGTTCAAACTTACAAGCTGGAAGTCGATCCCGGAAATACAATTCTTGACTGTCTCAACCGCATTAAATGGGAAATAGACGGAACATTAGCCTTTCGCAAAAATTGCCGCAATACCATTTGTGGAAGTTGTGGAATGCGAATTAATGGCCGTTCAGCATTAGCTTGTAAAGAAAATATTGGTAGCGAATTGGCTCGTTTAGAAAAAATTGCCGCTTCCAGTTCCGTTGAGAATGCTGCGAACAAAATTCCTGAAATTACCATTGCTCCGATGGGAAATATGCCCGTGATCAAAGATCTTGTGGTGGATATGAAAGGATTTTGGGGAAATCTAGAAAAAGTTGAACCCTATGTTAGCACCCAGAGTCGAGCCATTCCCGAACGAGAATTTTTGCAGACTCCCGAAGAACGAGCCAAACTCAACCAAATGGGGAATTGTATTCTCTGTGGGGCTTGTTATTCTGAATGTAATGCCTTAGAAGTTAATCCCCAATTTGCAGGCCCCCACGCCCTTGCAAAAGCCCAACGGATGCTTGCCGATAACCGTGACGATCGCACTCTGGAGCGCATAGAACAGTACAATCAAGGAACAGAAGGCGTTTGGGGCTGTACTCGCTGCTACAACTGCAATACCGTCTGTCCGATGGAAGTCGCCCCACTGGATCAAATTACCAAAATTAAACACGAAATTCTCGAACGGAAAAATGCAAACGATAGCACCCCCATTCGTCATCGTAAAGTGTTAGTGGATTTGGTGAAACAAGGGGGTTGGGTAGATGAACGCAAGTTTGGTATTTTAGTGATTGGCAACTATCTGCGTGATGTTAAAGCATTGCTCGGTTTAGGACCGTTAGGGTTACGAATGCTCAGTCGAGGTAAGTTTCCCTTGAGCTTTGAACCGTCTGAAGGGACAAAAACCGTGCGATCGCTAATTGAATCTGTTCAACGCTTGGAGCAGCAAAAATGAGTTCTTCCACTCCTCCGACTACAGACTCCAATCCTCCCCCAAACTCAACTCCCTGGGAACCCGCTTTTGGTTGGACTCGCTATGCCGAGCAGATTAATGGTCGCTTTGCTATGCTGGGTTTTGTGATTCTTTTGGGACTGGAGTTTTTCACTGGCCAAGATTTATTCACCTGGTTAGGTTTGCGTTAAGATGCAAGGAAGCAGGAATGAGACGATTGATTACCACTCAATTTCTCATTCCTCATTTTCGATGTTCTACTTGATTGTCAGGTTATACTTGCCCCGTCCTTTATCATCGTAGGAATTAACAATCACCCGATAAGTTCCATCACTGGGCAAAGTTACTGTGATTTGAGAATTGGAATTGCTCTGACTAATATCATCATGTTCTTCGAGCAACTTATTATCCGGTGTGAAGATGGCTAAATAAGTATCAAATTCACTACTATCTAGCGAAATCGTCACTTCTTGTCCCTGTTTGCCCTCGAAGCTGTACTCATCATACAAACTGCTATCAGAGGCTAATACAGAGTCACCCTCACCCAGCTCGCCTTGCTCGTTTAAAATGAAATTAGATGATTCTGGAGCCTCAGTCGGAGCTGGGGTTGGTGAGGGTGAGGGCGTTGGTGAGGGCGTTGGTGAGGGCGTTGGTGAGGGCGTTGGTGAGGGCGTTGGTGAGGGCGTTGGTGAGGGCTTTGGTGAGGGCGTTTCAGGAGCCGGTTCAGGAGCCGGTTCAGGAGCCGGTTCAGGAGCCGGTTCAGGAGCCGGTTCAGGTGAGGGTGTTTCCTGAGCCAAGATATTATCAACCTGAACCCCTTTGATCTCATCAGAATTCGCGTCTGTTGATCCGGCCAGACGAGACTGAACGCTTAAATCAGGACTGAGAGCATGAGCGGGAAAAACGGTCAGTAAACTAGCAATCACTGCCCAAAATTGAATTTGATGCATAAATAACCTCTATGGGACGGAAAATGGAAAGTCAGCCCAACTCAGTTGACGAGTTTGGACATTCACTCAGATCGGAGTGCCGTCTTGATCTCGAACAAGTAGATGTTTATCGAACGGTTAGCAGGTACTGACCTTGACCTGTACTATCATAGGCGTTGACGACGACTCGATAGCGACCTGTCATCGGTAAAGTGAGGGTCAAGACCGCATTTTTCTCGGACTGGTTGGCATCGTCATTTTCTCCCACAAGTTGACCGTTCGGGCTAAACAAAGCTACATAGGGATCAAAATCTGAACTTTCGAGTCGAATGGTCACAGCCTGACCTGCCTCTGCTTCAAAGCTATACTCGTCATACCGACTGCCATCGGAAGGAAGGACGGCATCTGTCCCATCTAAGGTTCCCTGTTCCTCTAAAATTAACCGATTTGAGCGATCAGAGGGATTGAGGTTTTCTGCCGCAATTCGTAGTTTTAATTGATAGTCCCCCGACTCTCCCGCTTCATAGGAATTTGCTAACAAAATATATTCGCCAGTGGCAGGTAGAGTAACAATAATTTTGGCATTCTTACCGCCACCACTATCATCATCTTGTGCCAATTCACTACCATCGGAATTCAGCAAAATTAAGTAAGAATCTAAATCCTGGCTGCTCATTTCGATCGCAATTTGCTGACCGGCTTTTCCCTCAAAAGAATACATATCATAGTAGCTTTTATCAATCGGCAAAATACTATTATTCTGATCGAGGCGACCTCTAACTTCGGGGCCATTCAGGATAATTTTTTTAGCCGATTGACCCGAAAATGCCAACGGTCTTTGAGATTGAGCCACTCGAGGCGCACGTCCTTCTTTGACCGCCTGCAAAAATGAGGGGATTTTATCAACCGAAATGGCAAAACCAATCCCAATATTACCGCCACTACTACCCCGTGTAAAAATTGCCGTATTGACGCCAATTAATTCGCCTTTGCTATTGAGTAACGGTCCGCCTGAATTTCCCGGATTAATCGCCGCATCGGTTTGAATAAGATTGCGTTCTCCATCAATTCGACTAACAATTCCAATCGTAAATGTTCCTTGAAATTGACCAAAGGGATTGCCAATGGCAAAGGCGCGTTGACCCACTTTTACCGAAGCCGGACTGGCAATCGGAATCGTCGGTAAATTGCGAGCATTGCGAATTTTCAGAACCGCTAAATCTAGCCCATCTTCTCCATAGGCGATGACATCAGCTATCATTTCTCGACCATCAGCTAAGGTAACTTTGACCTCTCCACCGTGGGAAACCACATGAGCATTGGTTAAAACCGTACCATCTGGACTGATAATCGTACCACTACCATTGGCTTTTTCCGTGTCTATCGAAACAACAGCCGGACTCGCTTGTTCATAAACCCGAATATTCGTTTCTTCATCCTCACCTTGAGCCAGTAGTCGGTTAGACTTATAATTTACAGAGTTGGAGTTGAAATTGAGTTCATCGGCCGAGGAGCCTAAGTTGATTAGGGTTTTAGAGGAACTTCCATAAGCGACATTTACACTCAACGTTGTTCCCACAGCTAAGATGCCAGATGTTGCTAAACTCAAAAATTTTAGATTCATTGATCACTCCCGCTGAATTGACCACCGATATTAAGTTAGGGGGTGGGTTGGAAAACGGGGCGGG
>NZ_LATL02000300.1 GCF_000972705.2 Limnoraphis robusta CS-951
TTTTTTGCCGACAATTCTTATAGAACCTCTCAATGGATGCCCATGCTCTTTCTGCGTGGGCTTGTCGAGCCATAGAATTGAGTTGGTTTACCCAGGGAAAACTCGGGTTGTCTGACAGTAGTTTGCAGTAGGTATAAGCATCGTTACGACTTTTGATTTGACCGTCTATCCATGCTTTAATGATGCTGTTGCGAACAAACCTACCAGTACGGATAGCTTCGTCTAACTTTCTGTACTGGTATTGCGTTCCTTGCAGCTTCATTTCATACACAAGCATAGATTATCGGCATCTAGCCACGATAAACTTATGTTAGCATAAAATAATCCGTCGTGAACGACCTTGCTCTAAACCTGCTTCTCTTGGTAATCTTGATCTTCGCAAAATTAGCGTTAGCAGAGGGGAAAAATATGGGATCTAGCAATACTCGTGTTGATAATGAAGTGCAGATCGACAGTGGCAAAATTCGCGGTGTGGGAACGGGCGACGTGATTAGCTTCAAGGGCATTCCCTATGCCGCCCCACCCGTGGGCGATCTCCGCTGGCGGATGCCGCAACCCGTTCAACCTTGGTCCGACGTGCTGGTGGCGGACGAATTCGGGCCTGCTTCCATGCAGACAGAGGATGTACCGAAGTCCGAAGATTGCCTCACCCTCAACGTCTGGCGACCCGCTGAAACCTGCGATCAACCGCTTCCGGTCATGGTATGGATTCATGGTGGCGCAATGGTGTGTGGCAGCGCTGCGCTGTACCCTCTCGATGGGTTAGCGTCCCAAGGTGTCGTTGCTGTGAGCATGAACTTTCGGTTGGGGCGGCTCGGTCACTTCGCACATCCCGCTCTGGCTGCGGAGTCCCCCAATGATGTTCGCGGCAACTATGGCTACATGGATCAGCGTGCGGCTTTGCAGTGGGTACAGCGCAACATTGCTGTCTTTGGTGGCGATCCCAACCGGGTCACAATCTTTGGCGAGTCGTCCGGGGGCGGCTCGGTCATCGCCCATCTCACCTCGCCCCTGTCCCGCGATCTCTTTCAGCAGGGGATTGTGCAGTCCGCAGGAAGCCCAAGTGCGCGGGCGAAAGCCGTCGTCCCTTCGACCGATCTCGCCGATGCCGAAAGGATGGCGGTGGAGTGGGCGAGTTCGTTGGGTATTACCGGCGAGGGTGCCGATGCCCTCAGAGCGCTGCGATCGCTTCCGGTGGAAACGATCATTGAAGGCGTTAGCGCATACGAGACGTTAGCGGCGTTGTCGGCCGGAGCGCCACCTGCGGGCATGGCAATGTCCATTATTGACGGACAGTTCCTCGTTGATAGCCCCGAAGCGGTTCTCGCCAACCGACAGCAGGCGATGGTGCCGACAATAGTGGGTGCAACCGATCGCGACCTGGCCATGGGCATCGCCAACAGCAAAGAGGAACTATTCGCCCAGTTTGGCCCGGATGCCGACCAAGCACGCCAACTGTATGACCCTCGGGGCTACCAAACCCTGGAAGAACTCAAGCAACAGGTTTTTGCGGACAAGCTGCTGGTAGAGCCGGCCCGACACTTCGCCAACGAGATGGCCCGGGCGGGTCAGCCCGTTTGGTCATACCGCTACGCCTATGTGTTTGAGGGGCTGCGGAATCTGCAAACCGCCGAGACAATTGAACAAAGCCTGGGACTGGGCAGCAAGCACACCTTGGAAATTCCCTTTACCAATAACGCGACCGAAATGCTTGAGGCCGGTTTCATGGGCAGCCCAAAAATTAAGGTCACGCCAACTGACCGGATGATGGCGGACTTGACCAGTGGCTATTGGGTTCAGTTCGCAAAAACGGGCAACCCCAACGGCGAAGGGCGACCCACCTGGCCGCAACATGACCCGGCAGCGGATCGGATCATGCACTTCACCAACTCGGGCGTGATTGTCGGCACAGACCCGCTCAAGCAACGCCTCGACCTCTGGGAAGCGGTGTGGGAGCGAAACCGTTGATGGGATAGCCCCGTTCAGGATTGATGGGTGGGTTGGGTGGAGCGGTTGCCAAACTCAACCCTTCCGATTCATGGGGCAATACCAATCAAGATACACCATTGCCCGTTCTCAAAGTTGAAGGGTGAGGGGGTACTCAGGGGTTAAGCTGTGTTAATATCGTTTAAATACTATAATCGCAGCAAATCGTCAATGGGTAACGTTCTAGTATTGAACGCCTCCTATGAACCGCTAAATATTACCAGTTGGCGGCGGGCGGTGGTGTTATTACTCAAGCAAAAAGCTGAACGGGTTGAGCATAACGGAAAGTACCTTCTCCCCGACTTTCCTCTACCGACGGTGATCAGATTACGCCATTATGTCAGAGTTCCCTACAAAGACATTCCTCTAACTCGCAGGAATATCTTGCACCGGGATAGTCACACCTGTCAATACTGTGGCTATATCGGAGATGAACTAACGCTTGATCATGTGATTCCGCGATCGCGTGGAGGTGGGGAAACCTGGGAAAATCTGGTAACAGCTTGTGTTCGCTGCAATGTCAAAAAAGGAAGTCGCACGCCCAGAGAAGCCAGTATGATCCTACGTTATCCCCCCCGAAAGCCTTACAGTAGTCTTTACTTTGAAGTGACGAAACACGTCAAAAGCGGTATGAATCAAGAGTGGCAAAAATATGTAATTGGTCTTTAACCCCTGTTTGCTGAGAAAACAGGGGTTTTTGATTTTCTAGACCGTTTTTTTCAGTGAACGCTGTTTACTGAGGAATTCTGCTATGCTAAATATTCCTGTTGAATGGGAACCGTCACGATGACCCATCTCTATTTGATTCGTCATGGCATCGCCGCCGAGCGAGAACTTTACGAAACCGATGAAGAGCGTCCTTTAACCAAAGAGGGCGATCGCAAAACCCGTAAAGTGGCTGAGAAACTGCTCGAGTTGAATCTAAAGTTTGATATTGTGCTGTCAAGTCCATTATTGAGGGCCTGTCAAACGGCAGATATTCTCAAATCTGTAGGTTTAACGGATCGTGTTGAAGAATTTCCCCCTCTGGCCCCGGAGGGTGAGATTAACTTTTGGTTGGACTGGTATCGAAACTGGAGTCAAACGCTCGGAGAGAGTCTGGCTTTAGTCGGACATGAACCGGATCTGGGAAATTGGGCGGAAGTGCTAATTTGGGGAGATGTTCGAGGGGGTTTGATCGTCAAGAAAGCGGGTGTGATTGGGATCAGTTTACCGGAAACAGGTTCGCTGGTGGGAAATAGTCAACTGTTTTGGCTGAGTCCACCGAAATTTTTGTTAAGCTGATGGCGATCCTCAGAAATAGCTGATTTCCCACTTTTCGTGTTTGTTAACTAAATGTTGTCAAAATGGTAACTGGATCAGTTGTTCTGATAATGTACCCTCAATAGGTTATATGTACATTGAGAAACGGCTATGACTTTCGTCGGCGAATACAAGCCTGGTTTAGAAGGTGTTCCTGCAACCTTGTCCAGTATTAGCTACGTCGATGGGCAAAAGGGAATACTTGAATATCGAGGCATTCGGGTTGAGGAACTCGCACAAAAGAGTTCCTTTCTAGAAGTAGCGTATCTTCTGATTTGGGGTAAACTTCCGACTCAAGAAGAACTCGAAAGCTTCGAGCATGACATTCGCTACCATCGTCGAATTAAATATCGCATTCGGGATATGATGAAATGCTTCCCGGAAACGGGTCATCCGATGGATGCGCTGCAAACCTCAGCCGCCGCATTGGGTTTATTCTACTCCCGTCGCGCCCTTGACAATCCCCAGTACATTGGAGAAGCTGTCGTGCGACTGTTGGCGAAAATTCCGACGATGGTCGCTGCTTTTCAACTGATGCGGAAGGGAAATGACCCGGTTCAACCGAGAGATGATCTCGACTATTCGGCGAATTTTCTCTATATGCTGAATGAACGGGAACCTCATCCCCTAGCGGCGAAGGTGTTTGATGTTTGTTTAACGCTTCATGCTGAACATACCATTAATGCTTCGACTTTTTCGGCAATGGTGACGGCTTCGACGTTAACTGATCCTTACGCGGTGGTGGCTTCTGCGGTGGGAACGTTAGCCGGACCCCTACATGGTGGGGCGAATGAAGAAGTGTTGTTCATGTTGGAAGAAATTGGTTCAGTGGAGAATGTTAGACCTTACCTGGATGGACTTTTAGAAAATAAAGCCAAAATCATGGGGTTTGGCCATCGGGTTTACAAGGTGAAAGATCCTCGCGCCACGATCTTGCAAAAATTAGCTGAGGAACTCTTCGAGGAATTTGGCCACGACAAATATTATGAAATTGCCCTAGAACTTGAAGCGGCGGTTCAAGACAATCTCGGACATAAGGGGATCTACCCGAATGTAGATTTTTACTCGGGTTTGGTCTATCGCAAGTTAGGCATTCCGACAGATTTGTTTACTCCGATTTTTGGGATCGCTCGTGTGGCTGGATGGTTAGCCCATTGGAAAGAACAATTGGGCAAAAATCGCATTTACCGTCCCACTCAAATCTATACAGGTTCTCACGGTGAACCCTACATTCCCATTGATGAACGAGCGGTGCCTCTCGGTGATCAGCTTGAACAAAATGGCAATTAGAGACAGTCGAAAATACACAGGGAAATAGTTCACAAGCTGTAATCAGGTGAAAGATGATTTCTCGCTCAAAAACCCTGTGAAATTTACGGCCTGTGTGAATTTGGCTGCGGTCGAACGCTATACTGAATCTGGAGTAAAGTTTTAAAGAATCTTTACAAACTAGATAGATTAACCCTCGCTCAACCAAGCGATGTCAAAATGTCTAGGGTAATTCAAGTTTGAGTCTGGATAAATGAACCCAGGAATTGACTTACAAGGAAGTTTTGTCCAAGCACTGATGGATTTCGGTATACCCCCAGGTGCCGCTAAAGTCATCTGGATGCCCTTACCGATGGGTTTGATGTTGGTGGCGGCAACTGTGGGTGTACTCGGTTCTGTTTGGTTGGAGCGGAAAATTTCTGCTGCGGCTCAACAACGGATTGGCCCGGAATTTATTGGGCCATTGGGAACCCTGGCTCCCGTCGCTGATGGTCTGAAGCTACTGTTCAAAGAAGATATCGTTCCGGCTTTGGCTGACCCCTGGTTGTTTACTTTGGGGCCAATTATTGTAGCGATTCCCGTGTTTCTGTCCTACCTGATCGTTCCCTTTGGACAGAATTTGGTAATTAGCGATTTGGGAACGGCTATTTTTCTGTGGATTGCCTTATCGAGTATCCAGCCGATTGGCTTGCTGATGTCCGGTTATGCCTCAAACAACAAATACTCCCTCCTGGGAGGGTTACGGGCGGCGGCACAGTCGATTAGTTATGAAATCCCTCTGGCTTTGGCAGTGTTGGCTGTCGTGATGATGTCCAATAGCCTCAGCACCATTGATATTGTCGAACAACAATCGGGTTACGGTATCTTGGGCTGGAATATTTGGCGTCAACCTGTGGGCTTTCTAATTTTCTGGATAGCCGCATTGGCAGAATGTGAACGCCTACCGTTTGATTTACCGGAAGCTGAAGAAGAACTCGTTGCTGGATACCAAACCGAATATTCCGGGATGAAGTTCGCTTTATACTACCTAGCCTCCTATGTGAATTTGCTGCTGTCGTCATTGTTGGTGGCGGTGCTTTATTTAGGGGGTTGGGATTTTCCCATTCCGGTAGAGGCGATCGCAGGTTGGTTAAATATCAGTGAAACCACACCTTGGTTACAGGTAATTACAGGGACTTTGGGCATTACCATGACCCTGCTAAAAGCCTATGTGTTGGTGTTTACTGCCATTCTGTTGCGTTGGACGCTGCCGAGGGTACGGATTGACCAATTGTTGAATCTCGGTTGGAAGTTTTTGCTGCCTGTAGCACTGGTGAACTTGCTTCTCACCGCCGCTTTAAAATTAGCCTTCCCGATCGCATTTGGGGGATAATTCACCCTAAATTCAAAGGCAAAGGTGAGAAAAACGCTGTTCTTCTGTCCTTTGCCCTGACTAGATAAAGCCAGTCGTTTAGTCAGCTTTCCATCTGAGACTGGATTCAAAAATCAGATCGCTAGAACTGTTAAAACTTGAGAGAGAACATCATGTTAAAGTTTCTAAATCAAGTCACCGACTACGCCAAAGAAACGTTTCAAGCTGCGAAATATATTGGTCAAGGTTTATCTGTAACCTTTGATCATATGCGTCGCCGTCCGATTACGGTTCAGTATCCCTACGAAAAATTGATTCCTTCTGAACGGTTTAGAGGTCGGATTCACTTTGAGTTTGATAAGTGTATTGCTTGTGAAGTTTGTGTGCGAGTTTGTCCGATTAACTTACCTGTTGTAGACTGGGAGTTTAATAAGGAAAATAAGAAAAAACAACTCAAACACTACAGTATCGACTTCGGCGTTTGTATTTTCTGCGGAAACTGTGTAGAATACTGCCCGACTAACTGTTTATCGATGACGGAAGAATACGAGTTAGCGGGCTATGATCGCCATGAGTTGAACTATGATAGCGTGGCGCTCGGACGTTTACCCTACAAGGTGACCAATGATCCGATGGTTTCACCGATGCGAGAATTAGCCTATTTGCCCAAGGGGGTTATGGACCCTCACGAAGTTCCTCATACTGCTCGCCGTGCAGGTTTGCGTCCTGAAGAAATTTTGGAACAAATGGAAAAGGAACAAAAATCAAAGAATGAGAATTAGGAATTCTCTTGAGAAGATAGGCAATTTTTAGGTTCGCTTGTCTTCTCAATTTACCATCATCGATTAAACACCAAGAAAGGAAACAAGAGTTGTGAATTTAGCAGAAGGGGTTCAAATTGTATCGTTCGGCTTGCTGACGATTATGATGCTTGCAGCAGCTTTAGGAGTGGTTTTGCTGGAAAATATTGTCTACTCAGCCTTTTTGTTGGGTGGTGTATTTATGAGTATGGCAGGGCTATATCTCTTGCTGAATGCTGATTTTGTCGCAGCCGCCCAAGTGTTGATTTATGTCGGTTCGGTGAACGTATTAATCCTGTTTGGGATTATGTTAGTGAACAAGCAGGAAAGCTTCAAAACTTTACCCAATGCGTGGATTCGGAAAGCCTCAACGGCTTTGGTTTGTGGGGGGTTATTTGCCCTACTGAGTACGATGGTATTGTCTACGCCTTGGGGAGCGGGAATGGCTGTTAGCGTTCCCACAACAGAAAGTTCAATTGTGATTATCGGACAGCATTTTTTCAGTGACTTTTTGCTGCCTTTTGAGTTAGCTTCTGTGTTTTTGTTAATGGCAATGGTGGGTGCTATTGTTCTAGCTCGTCGAGATTTTATCCCCGAATTACCCCCTGAAGGACCGATTCCAACTCCGGGCTGGACTTTACAAGAAAGACCTCGTGAGTTGCTTTCGGTTTCTAGTCAAAAATCTTCTTCTGAAGGTTGATGTTTGATAATTTTTCCCTGATCAACAGTGAGAAATTACTATTTTTTATGTTGTAAAAAGTTAGGAGAGACAAGCAATTCATGCAATTACAATTAGAGTATTTTTTGTTAGTTGCGGCGGCTTTATTCTGCATCGGGATTTATGGATTAATTACCAGCCGAAATGCAGTGCGAGTGTTGATGTCGATTGAGTTACTGTTAAATGCAGTGAACTTGAATTTGATGGGTTTTTCTAATTATTTAGATGGTGTCAGTCTGAAAGGTCAAGTGTTTACGGTGTTTGTGATTACTGTAGCAGCCGCAGAAGCTGCCGTTGGTTTGGCGATTGTATTAACAATCTATCGTAACCGCGACACGGTTGATATGGAAGAATTTAACCTGTTGAAGTGGTAAACAGCCAACAGTTTTGTAGGGGCGGGTTCTGCAAAAATTTCTGTTGGCGATCAATAATTTATATAAACCCGCCCCCTCTTTGGGTTCACCTTCTTAGAGATAAATTTTAAGAAGGTTTCCATTGATATTGACCTAGCTTGATTTTCCCTTCTGAAGTAAAGATTATCCCTTCATCTTCAAGTCGTGTTTTCTGAAGATAATCTGTCCCCTGACGTAACGTTGAATGAGAAATTTCGCCTTTTGCGTTAATCACCCGATGCCAAGGAATATCCGAAGATTGAATCTCTACGCGATACAACGCATAACCAACCAAACGGGCTTTTCCGGCTAAATTTGCCAACTCTGCAACTTGTCCGTAGGTGGCTACTTTCCCGACTGGAATCTGACGAACGATATCGTATATTTTATCATAGGTAGACATGAATTATACCATAAAATATAAATGAGCAAAACATCAATACTTCCAAAAATAAGAAGAAAACCTGGGTTTAAAATTATGCCAATTCCTTCTGTCTGGATTATCAAAAACACCACTCCATTCCAGAGTAAGCTACAAATCCAGAACAATACTATCTCGAAATATCGAGGCATCAGAGGCATCAAAGGTGAAGTATCAAGCGTGTAACTTCTCGGTTTTTGTTTTATTTTAACTCGACTTCTTTGAACTTCTTTCTGAAGAGATTGAAGCACAGAGTCAGCAGAAGAAATCATTGCCGAGTTTTTATTCAGTGCATTCAAAGCTTCTGTTGCCGACTGAAATCGATCTTCAAACATCGGTTCTAACATTCTCTCTAACCAATGGGCAAATTCAGATGAGATTCGTACAGAAGAACGAACATCTATTTTCATCCGCTTTTGGGGAAGTTCGTCAGGGGAACGATGGGTTAATAGATAGAGTAAAGTTCCGCCTAAACTATACAAATCAGAAGCAGGATAGGCTTTTCCTCGCAACTGTTCTGGGGGCATATATCCAATAGTTCCGACAAAGGTTCCACTGAAAGATATTGTGTTGCGATAGATATCTTGAACTGCCCCAAAATCCACTAAAAACACCTTTCCATCGGCTTTTCGAATAATATTTTGAGGTTTGATATCCCGATGAATAATGGGTGGATTAAGTTGATGTAAATAGCTGATAATCTCTAAAATTTTAATCGCTATTTGCTTAATTTCTGCTTCTGTTGGATGCCAACCTTTTTCAACCCAAGCGGTTAAAGAGTCTCCAGAAACTAATTCTCGAATTAAATAAAATTGTCGATCTTCGTCTGTATCGAGGTGAAAATAATCGAGATATTTTGGAATTCCTGGATGATTTAAGTGAGAAAGAACTTTCGCTTCTCGTTCAAATAATTCTAGTATTTTCCAGTCTTGGGCTTGTCGCAAGGAAACGGCTTTAAGGGCGACTCGTTGATAATTTGTCAGATCTTCGGCTTCATAGGTAATTCCCATTCCTCCCTCACCCAAAGGGGTAACGATGCGATAGCGTTGAGCAATAATATCATTGGGTTGATGTAGAGTCATGTTGACGTTTCTCCCGTTAAACCCGTTCTTGATCTATTATGACTTAAAATTGTAGGGTGCATCAAATCCGCAGTCTTTGTATCTAAGTCATTAAATTAACCTGTTTGATGCACCCTACTTATGCACTAAAAACCCGGTTTCTTTGAGAAACCGGGTTTTTATAACTCTACTGTAATCATACTGACCAAACGGTTAAATCGACAGAATCAGAGAGTTTTGGAACATTTTTAATAATATTATACTGAACTAAACGCTCTGACATACTTTTCCAACGTTCTGGTGAAATTAAACCCAACGGTTGATCTAAACTTTCTCCCTGGGTAATATATTCTGAAATCAATTCTAACGATTGAGTTTGATAGTCTAAATTATTGTATTTACTCTTAGGGTTAACGTAATTTTCAACAACAATTTTAGCCGCTTCTGGAATATTTTTTAGAGCGAGTTTCCAGCCTTGAAAGGTTGCTTTTAGAAAGGCTTTTACCTGTTCTCGCTGCATTTCTAACAGAGAATTATGAGCAAAAATCGTCTGAACGTAAGCGTCATAACCATAGTCACTCAAGCGAATAACGTTTGGTTCAATTCCGGTTTGGTAAGCAAAGCCTATCGGTTCATCAACGAGATAACATTGAACTGCATCGACTTCCCCAGTTAACAATTTATCGTATTTTTCATCTAATGAAATATTGACAACTTCTATCTCATCTGATGAAAGTTGACTATAGCCCATCACTAAGTCCATGACTTTTTGTGTATCACCATGAACGCCGACTTTTTTTCCGACTAAATCATGCAAAGATGCTATATTATTATCAGGCATTGACATCAAACCCAAGGGAGAAGTTTGAAACATGGTTGCAACGGCTTTGATGGGTTTTCCGGTTGCTTGAGCGGCTAATATAACGTCTTGTTCCGCACAACCAATAATCGTCGGATTTTCTGCAACAATATCTAAAAGATCAACCCCAAAATCCCAAGGGTGAATGTTAATTTTTAATCCTTCTAGGGTATACAGTTGATAATAATCTGCCAGTAAAACCCCAGCAAATTGAACATTATATTTCCAGTCTAATTGTAGGGTTAATTCAGTTAATGAGGGACGAAATAACTGCTCCGGTTGAGGACGTTTTCCGAAGTCTCCCAACAGCCAAAACGTACTCAAAAAACTTGATTTTTGCAGGAAATTTCGACGACTAATTAACACGATGGAATGATAAAAATGGTTTAGTATTGAGGATGAATAGAACGACCAAACAGCCCCGTCATTACACGTAAAGCCAAATATCGAAAAGGTTTAACTTTTCCTAAACTCCACAATCCCCAGCGACGAATTGTTACTTTTGGCCGCCAATTTCCAGAAAACATTCGATCTAGGAAATCAGTAAAGGCTAATATTAGCAAATTTTCTTTTTGACGCCAAGCTTGATAACGTTTTAAAACGCGCATTTGTCCGATATCTTCATGGTTTTGAGCGGCTTGTCGCAATATTTGAGCCAACGCCCCCGCATCGCGAACCCCCATATTTAAACCTTGGCCGCCCACAGGATGACAACAATGGGCTGCATCGCCAATTAACGCCAGTCTGTGTTGAATATAGCGTTGGCTTTGCATCAGTTGAACGGGGAAAACATAGCGATCGCTTTCTAATTCTAAACGGCCTAAAAGTCCGCCTGTGCGATATTCTAACAACTGTAAAAACGCTTCTTCATCCAGATTTTTTAAGGCTTCGGCTTCGGCGTGAGGCGCCGTCCACACCACCTGACAACGGTTTCCCGGTAAAGGCAAAACCCCCATCGGGCCACTCGGCCAGAAGCGCTCAAACGCGACATTATTGTGAGATTTTTCGGTTTTGATCGTCATGGCGATGCAAGACTGCCAATATTTCCAGCCATAGGTAGAAATTCCCGCCGCTTGACGTAAAGGCGATCGCGAACCATCAGCAGCAATGACTAACTGAGTTCGCAGGGTTTGAGTTTTTCCCTCTACTTCTAGCTCAATTTCGGCAAAATCCGGCTGATCATTCACTTTTACCACTTTCGCCGGACAAAGCCAAGAAACGTTTTCACAGGAGTCGAGAAAATCGTGCATTGCGGTTAAAATCACCGAATGTTCACCGACATAACCCAGCGCCTCAGTCCCAAGATCTTCCGGTTTGAAGTGAACCACAGTGGGATGATCGCTGTCGCTGAGACTAATTTGACGAAAGGTGGTAATTTTCGGTAGGATCTCGTCCCAGACTCCCATTGCTTGTAGAATGCGTCCCGTTTGCAGCGTTAGGGCGTAGGCTTGTCGGCGACTAGCGGCGACGGTTTTAGCTTGGGGTTCGATCAAGACAACTCTCAGATTAGAATTTTTTAATCCACAGGCGAGAGTCGCCCCGACAATACCGCCACCGACAATGGCTAAGTCGTAGTCAAGATTAAGCTGAGACTGCCGTTGAGATTGGGTTTTTGTGTGTGAACGCTGCTCAAGAAGCATAATTAGGGAATTGACGACCGATGCTGACGAATTTATACCTATTCTATTCTGACTGAAAATCGCAAATTTCGCACAGAACCCGGTCTCTAAGAGAAACCAGGTTTTTAATACCTACTGTGCTAATTCAATACCGAGGGATTAACGGATCAATGACGGCGGAGTAAGCATCTATCCCTCCTGCGATATTTTTGACATTGGTAAACCCCTGACGTATCAACCACTGGCACATTTGAGCCGATCGCATTCCGTGATGACACATTACCAAGGTTTCTTTTTCAAGATCGAGATGGCTGTGAATTTTGTCAGACCATTGGCTAAATTCGCTCAAGGGTAGGTTGATAAATCCCTCCAGGTGAGCAATTTCCACCTCTTGAGGTTCACGAACATCCACAAGCTGTAGATTTTCGGTTGAACCTTCTGTTAGACGGTGTTCTAACTCTTCAACCGTAATTTCAGGGATGGATTGATAGGAAAACGACTCGGACATGAGCGGAATTCACCTTTAGGGTAAGGAAACAATGACTGGCAATCTCCTCATCAATTGTATATAAAAATCCGGCAATTGCAATTGAGATTGATCCATAACTTCTATTTTAAAGATAAATTTTGTTAGGGATTCCTCTAATTTGCAATTCGATCCGGGGTTGTTCACTGCTGTAAAAGACAATACCTTTATAATCTCTTTCAGGATTCCCAAAACGAAGTTGATGACCATCAAAAGCTTCAATCGCCACATCTCCGATTTTAATTCGACTGCGTTTACGATCAATTGTAACTTGCAACTCCTTGGAAGTCACAGTATCTCGAATCCACACCCAGAGCGTTAATTCCCGTCGCACTCGCTTCATCTCCAAATGAGCCACTTGAAAACTATAAATCTTTATTTCACGGTTAATCAGTTTGATTTGTGTTCCGGGGGGTAATCCAATAATTCCTAAATCCGAGTCAGACGCAACAAAATCAGAGTTTTCTTCCTTTGTAACAGAAGTTGATTCTAAAGTGACCTGAACATCAAGACGAGGCGGTTCAGGGGAAACTTCCGCCGGAATAATCACCCAATCATAGGCTTTACGAGTAATTTCTTGGCGAATTTCTTCGGCTCTTTTAGGTTCAGCAACAACAGCATAATCTCGCTGTTTGAGTTTAGTTGCAATCCAACGTTTTCGGGCAAATTGGCTCAAATAAGAATCATCATGGTTGACAAATTTTTCGTAAAATCTCAAGGTAGGAACTAATTCCCCTATTTTTTCTAATGCTACGCCTATTTCTTCAACCGAAAGATGCTGTCGCCACTGAGAATGAGACAAGACTTTTTCGAGAAAGCCCACATATCGACTGCGGAAATCTCGCGCTTGTTCGGGTGTTAAACTGGAACGGGCTAACTGTCGTACCCATGCCAATCTAAACTGCATTGTTTCAGCTTTGGGATATTTATCAATCGCGGTGATTGCATCAACCCAGCGCTTTGTTCTAATTAAATACTCGATCCAATCTTTTTCGCGATGTTGTTTTTCTAAAGCTTGTCCGATGCAATCAATATATTTTAACCATTGTTGAGTTCCGGGTTTTCCCGCCTTCTCCCATTCGTTAACAATGCGTTGATAATCTCCGACTTTTTCTAAATAGGGAAATCCCTCTGGAAATCCCAGTAATTCAGCTTCAGCCAGATTATATTCTCGCTTTTGGGTGGCACCACTCTCTCGCCAACAGCGCACCGCTCGTCTGAGGTTTTGAGCGTGATAAAAACAATCGCCTGCGAGTTCTAGCAGTCCATGATATTTGGCTTCATCTAAGCCTTCTAAAACATCTCCTAATCTTTGCCAATCTTTTTTGTCGAGTGGTTTTTCTCGGATCAGATTGCGAATTTGACGGCTATATTCTTGAATGGCGGCTTTCCAGGGTTTAACGAGGCGATTTTCCGCCAGTAACTTATTGGCTAAATTTTCTTCTAAAAAGCGAGTAAAACTTTTAACATTTGCTAGGGTTTTTGGCGTTTGCGCCATGAATTCAACGATTGAACGTTCAATGGGTTTTTGTTCAGGAAATTGTTGATACCAATCGATTAACGCCTGCCAACAGAGTCCTTCCCAAAAACAACTCCAGGCTTCTTTTTCTTTTCCTCGTTGTAAGAATAACATTCCGGCTGGATGAAATTTTTTCTCGAATTTTAACGCCCAAGCCTGACATAAATCAGCTCGTTCTAAATTGCCTAATTCGCTGTAAAATTGTTGAGCGCGTCGTAAAGAAGTCGCATCATTTTGGCTGCGTCCGTTTTCTTCAAATTCTTTCGCCTGAGACTCTCGGTTATCTCGATCTAATCCCCCTAAATTATCTCCCCAACGTAACCCCCCAATTGAACTTTCCCAGAGGCTTCTATCTTCGACTTGTTGCAACCAAAATTCAAGTTGATTTGTCTGATCATCGCTGGCATATTCCCACAATAAACGATCTCCGAGTTCGGTATCAATAATAATCAAATCCGACATTCCTCGACTCGCCGCCACATAGAGTTTATTAAAAAAGTATTCTAACTCTAACGGATGAGTTTCTTGAGGAGCGAGATAATCCCAAATCGGACGCTGAAACTCTTTGGCAAACTGTTCGCCAAACTTATATAATATGACTAAGGGGAACTCTAAACCTTTGGCTTGAATCGCGCTCAAAACATTTTTGGGTGGATTTTCTTCACTCACTTCGGGAAATAAACCCGCTAAAAATTCATCATTTTTGATATATTGTAGTTCTCCACCCGCTTCACAAGGTACAATAAAAATGGGAGATTTTTCGACATGACGTTTTAAGGCTTCAGCCGAAAATCCCCGTTGACCAAAAATAAACTTTTGCGGTTCATTAGAGTCAGTGTATGTTTGCCAAGCGGCTTGGGGTTTTAGTTCGCGAATTTGGAATAAAATATGTCTCCATAAATGAATTAAATTCGTGACTTTAACAATCGATAAACTCGAGCGATAATTGGACTCTAGTTCATAAAATGTCATGTTCAAATTTAACTGATGACTGGGATCGAGAACCGCAATCACCTGATCAAAAAACGTTGCTTTCACACTTTCCCAGCGAAACCCTGTAGGATTTAACGTTTGAAAGGGATCACCCGCAAACGCAAAGGGCAAACTGTGAACGGGCGGATATAAATCACATTTTGAAAATGCCGATAACTGCATAATTAACCGCAATTCTAACTTCGTAAAATCTTGGGCTTCATCACAAAAAATTGCGGTATATTGAGACGGAAAACATTGTAAATCTAGGACTTTGCGAATTAAATCTTGATCATCCCAATATCCTTCTCTCGTTGTCAGTTGATGATACCAGGGCCAAACTTGTTGATAAATCGCTTGAAAAATATCAGGAGAAATCGTTCTTTCCCGTCGAGGAACTTCTTGATAATCTGCGGGATTCATATATCCCTCTTGTTCACCTGTGAGGGTATATCCTTTGATAAACGTGCGGATAATATGCCAACACAATTCAGGGGAATAACGGCTGTGTCTGCGACTGCAATGTTGACGAAAATCATAAAATGAAATGTATTTATCTGGATCGAAGTGAATATTCTCTTCCGGGGGAAGTTGATTCAGGAGAAAATTTTGAAACGACTGAAAACAATCACAGATTGACAGCTTGTCTTCTTGATATCCGTTGCCATCCAGAAGATATTTATGATGATTATTCAGCAGTTTTTCAACCGCTTCTTGGGCTTTGACTAGCAGCTTTTCATTATAGGTTAAAAACAAAGGTTTATAGATTTTTTCGTCTTTTTTAGGCTTATTTTTTAGATAATATTTTTGATAGCGATCGCAATAATCCGCAAACAAATAAACCAACATCGTTGACTTGCCACTACCCGCCCGTCCATTAATAAAAACAGGGAGAGAATGGGTATTTTGTTCAGCCGTCGAAAGTTCATGTAAAATTTCTTCTTCTTCCACCGACAGCGCTAAATTAATCCCCGATTCTTGTTCAAGTTCGAGCCAAACTTCAGCATCTAAAATCAAATAACCCGGATAAGAACGACGAGTATAGCGAGATAAATCATCAAACGTCACATTTTGAGAAAACAGCGTTTGAGTATTTTCAGGGGAAAAAATATGAGTCACATGACCCACTTCTGCCAGTTCAGTTAACGCCGGATCTCGATCAAACGTTGCCAACAAAAACAAAACATTTCGATGAGGCCAATCAACCGTTTCCACCAAACTATACAAAATATAGCGATGTTCATTGGGTTTCCCACACAAATAAACATTTAACCAGTTTGTCTGATTGCGGCGAATGCCGTTATTAAACTCACTTTCCCCCATTAAATGGGTAATAATTTCGTGATAGGTTTTCCATTGAAGTTGAATATCCCGTTGCTTAAATTGATTCACCCAAACTTCACTTTCACAAATGATCAAATCAGCCGTATTTCTTGCCCAACTCGGACGTTCTAGCCAAAGATGATATAATTGATCAGGTAGCGGTTGCCGACGATTAATTAATTGTTGTTCTTCTCGTTGGACGTTCAAACTGGCCGCCAATTGTTGAGGGTCAACAGACGGTTCGAGGTGAAGTGTGCCGTATTCCTCTGGATTTCTCAGAAATGCTTCGTATTCCTTGCCCCCTCGCGTGAAAACGTCCAGTAGACACAGCACTTCCTCAGTCCCCAGTCGCAGAACTTTTCCCAACAGTCTCAAATTTCTGACGGGTCGCTTCAAATAGGGATAATTTCGTTCAAACAAAGCTTCGACGGCAGTCATCCCTTGACTCTTGACCGTGACCAAAAGTTCAGCTACCTGACTTTGAATGCCGTGTTGTCTGGCTTGTTCATCAAACCGAGGAGTGGTGTAAATATACATAAGTGTCCTTCCGCCAACGCCTGTTGATGCCCTATTAAGTCATTGTGCTAGATCAAGTTGACAGATTACAAACTTCTTTGACCGTCGGGACAACGCCAACCCCTCAGTTATCGGTGATCAATGCTAGAATCTCAGAGGCAAACGTAATAAAAATTAACCATTTTAGCCGGGTTTGTTTACCAAAAATAACGATTTCAGCTTGATATCTCAGAATAGGTTGTGAATATTGGAAATAGGGGCGCTCTGATGATCCCCAGCTAGGTCAGTCAGATCCCCTTGTGAGTACCATCAACACCCTTGAAGAAGATGAGGTCTTCAATTATGTCCGTATCTTTTATGAGTCCCACTGATGTCTGCTTTGCAGATTGGTCAAGGACAAGGGATTGGATGCTGAAATATTCTCTCGCATCCGAAGCCGTTAGTCCGCTACAGGTGATTGATGTTACCGGATTAGACACAGAAGGCATTGATTCTTTGAAAAACCATTTAAAAACTCTCGAAGTTCCTGCCGAATTCATGGGCGAATTAGTGTTTGAATTACAAGTTAAAAAGGATAGAATACGGCGTGTTTTATGGAATGAAAAAGCTTCAACTCTTAACAAAAAAACGATCATAAAAATGATTCAAAATGCCTTAAAAGATTGGATCGTTCCCGATTGCGACAGTGAAATCTTAGTTCTCAGAATCCACATCAATTCCTAAGCCTTCTGAGAAACTTAACAAAACTTCACTTAACCAGGGTCATTTACTTCCGAAAAATCGAAATTTAACTTTGATGTCTCAGAATAAACGATAAATACTTATTTGGAGGGCTACTCCCATGCCAGCGTCCCCACCCAAAATCGGCGGAATTACCGCCCAATCTCCAGATCACGTTTCTTTAATATTTCCCCTCAAACACACCGAAGTTTTTGCCCAAATTTCCGGAAATTTATCTCGGGTTGAAATTAAACAAAGTTTTGAAAACCCTCTAACACAACCGATGGAGGCGGTTTATACCTTTCCGTTACCGGATGAAGCCGCAGTCGATCAAATGGAGATCAAAATTGGCGATCGCACCATCAAAGGCGATATCAAAAAGCGAGAAGAAGCCCAACAAATTTATCAAACCGCAAAACAGCAAGGACGTACCGCAGGCCTACTTGAACAGCAGCGAGATAATATCTTTACCCAATCTTTAGCCAATATCAAACCGGGCGAAGAAATTGAAGTAATTATTCGCTATACCGACAGCCTAAAATTTGAAAAAGGGGATTATGAATTCGTTTTTCCAATGGTTGTCGGTCCCCGTTATATTCCCGGTGAAAAAATTGATCAAAGCGGGGATACAGACCAAGTTCCCGACGCCTCTAAAATCACCCCGCCTATCGTCCCCGAGGGAACACGTTCCGGTCAAGATATCGGCGTAACCGTTGAAATTAATGCGGGTTTACCGATTTCCCAAGTTCGTTCGACTTCCCATCAAATTAACATCACAGAAAGCGGAGAAATTGTTACCGTTAAACTTGACAAAAAAGACACAATCCCCAACAAAGATTTAATTCTCCGCTATCAAGTTTCTGGAAACAATACCCAAGCAACGGCATTAACCCAAAGCGACGAACGGGGCGGACATTTTGCCCTTTATTTCATTCCCGCAATTGAGTACAAAACCGATGAAATTGTTGCCAAAGACGTTCTGTTTTTGATGGATACATCCGGTTCACAACAGGGCGATCCTCTGTTCAAATCTCAGGAGTTAATGCGGCGATTTATTAACGGGTTAAATCCAAATGACACCTTTAACATTATGGATTTTGCCAATACAACCTGCAAACTTTCAGAAACGCCGTTAGCCAACAGTCCCGAAAACCGCAGCCTCGCCATCAACTACGTTAATCAACTGCAAGCCAATGGCGGAACGGAACTCTTGAATGGGATTCTAGAAGTCTTAAAATTCCCCGAAGTTACCGACGGACGGTTGCGGAGTATTGTGTTGTTAACCGATGGATATATTGGCGATGAAAATGCCATTTTATCGGAAGTTAAAGACAACTTAAAACCAGGAAATCGCCTATACAGTTTTGGCGTGGGAAGTTCGGTGAATCGGTTTTTAATTAACCGCATAGCCGAAATTGGTCGGGGAATTTCGCGTGTTGTTCGTCAGGATGAACCGACTCAAGAAGTCGCCGAAAAGTTTTTTCGACAAATTAACAACCCCGTTCTAACTGACATCAATATTCACTGGGAAGGTAGCGGAGAAACCCCAGAAATTTACCCCGAAATTACCCCCGATTTATTTGCAGAACAGCCTTTAGTATTGTTCGGGCGAAAAGTTGATTCTGCTGCGGGTAATTTAAAAGTTACCGGAAAAATTGCCAACGGAAACCCCTACGAACAAACCTTTTCCATTGATTTCTCAAATGCGGGAAATGTAGCCATCGCCCAATTGTGGGGACGACAACGCATTAAACACCTGATGAATCAGATGTTGAGTTACGAGACAAAATCGAATGTAGAAGCCGTTACAGACACCGCTTTAACCTATCAATTGTTATCGCAATACACCGCATTTGTAGCGGTTAGCGATGACGTTCGGGTTGACACAAACCAGCAGAATATTTCTGTTGAAGTTCCCCTAGAAATGCCCGAAGGTGTTAGTTATCGGGGTATGCTTGGGGCGGCTAACCTAAAAAGTGCTAGTATTCAGGGTATTGTTTCTCCAGGTTATTCACCGCCTCAAAGATCTTCCCTGGAACTCGGAGCAAAGGCTAGTTTCGCCCAGTCTATGTTTCGACGCAACCACAGAAGAAGTAACGATTCGGATTCCTCCGATTTTATGACTCAAGAAAGAGAAAGAGGAATAGAAGACTCAGTTCGCTATTCTTCCATAAAAGTCATCAAAACGACAGGATTAGATGAGGCGGAAACTCAAACATTAACCCAACACTTACAAACGCTCAAAATTATCGCCGAGTTTACGGGTGAATTGGTGTTTGAACTGCGAGTTAAAGACGGACGTGTTAAGCGGATTGTAATTGATGAAAAAGCTTCTACATTGGACAAAGCAGTAATTAAGCTAATTCGTCAACACCTACAAACCTGGAAAGTTCCGAGTTCAGCCAGCGAACACATCGTTATCAAATTGCAGCTTAATTCCTAAAAATGTAGGTTGGGTTGAGGATACGAAACCCAACTGAAAATAACCCAACCTACTATCTTTTGGGTTTCACTGCGTTCTACTAAAAATGTAGGTTGGGTTGAGGATACGAAACCCAACTTCAAACAACCCAACCTACTATCTATCTTTTGGGTTTCACTGCGTTCTACTAAAAATGTAGGTTGGGTTGAGGATACGAAACCCAACTGAAAATAACCCAACCTACTATCTTTTGGGTTTCACTGCGTTCTACTAAAAATGTAGGTTGGGTTGAGGATACGAAACCCAACTTCAAACAACCCAACCTACTATCTATCTTTTGGGTTTCACTGCGTTCTACTAAAAATGTAGGTTGGGTTGAGGATACGAAACCCAACTGAAAATAACCCAACCTACTATCTTTTGGGTTTCACTGCGTTCTACTAAAAATGTAGGTTGGGTTGAGGATACGAAACCCAACTGAAAATAACCCAACCTACTATCTTTTGGGTTTCACTGCGTTCTACCCAACCTACAATTTGTTTATCAGTAGGTTGGGTTGAGGATACGAAACCCAACTTCAAACAACCCAACCTACTATCTGTTGGGTTTCACTGCGTTCTACTAAAAATGTAGGTTGGGTTGAGGTTACGAAACCCAACTTCAAACAACCCAACCTACAATTTTTTTTATGAGTGCATCCGTCGTTCAATGGCATTGAAATAACAGTCTTTCATTTCAACAACTCCCATTTCAACCAACGTTAACTCATCTCCCGCCAATATTTTCAACGGCGCCGAACTTCCTTCAACTTTCCCCAAATTGTGCCAAAATTCTCCCTTTTCTCCCAACTGTTGTTGCAGATAATTTTCCCAGTTTGCTTGATTTTGAGGACTCACGGAAACCAAAATTCTCGCCCCACCTTCAGCAAATAAAATCCTATCCCAACGTCGTTGTAAAAGCGAATCTATTCCTAAATCAATTGTCGCGCCTTTCTCACTATTAATACAACATTCCGCTAACGCAACCGCTAACCCTCCCTCAGCAGAATCATGGGCAGAATTCACCCAACTTTGACGAATTCCCTCCCGACAAACTGCTTGTACTTTGCGTTCTAAATCATAATCCACTTCTGGCGGTTTCCCAGCAATAATACCATGAATTTGGGCTAAATATTCAGAAGCCCCTAAACTGATTCGGCTATCTTTGATTTCCGTTTCTTCTGCTTGAAATTGCCCCAATCCTAACAGATAAATAATATCCCCTTCCGTTTGCCAAGCCAACCCACAAGTTTGAGAAATATCATTAACTAATCCTACCATTCCAATCACAGGAGTCGGATAAATCGCTTGGGGTTTTCCCTCAGAATCTAACGTTTCATTATACAGCGAAACATTCCCCCCCGTTACAGGTGTAGAAAACTCCCCACAAGCCTCAGCAATACCCCGACAAGCTTCTGCTAATTGCCAATATCCCACCGGATGTTCAGGGCTACCAAAATTCAAATTATCGGTAACAGCAATAGGTTCAGCCCCCACACAACTAAGGTTTCTAGCGGCTTCTGCAACCACCGCTTTTGCCCCTTCATAGGGATTCAAATAAACATAACGAGAATTACAATCAACCGTTGCGGCAACACCTCGTTTATAGTCTATTTTGGCTTTATTTTCATAATAATTCACCGGACGTAAACGGACAATTGCCGCATCTCCACCGCCTGGTAAAATAACAGTATTATTTTGAACTTGATGGTCATATTGTCCATACACCCAACGTTTAGAAGCAATACTCGGCGTATCTAACAACGTGAGTAAAATTTCATTCCAGGTTTTGAACGTATTATTAATATGAATCCCTGAAACCGTACAAGGGGGTAATAAATCCTCCGTCCATTCCCAAGCTTTACGGGCATATTCAGGGGCTTGGGCTAACAGTTCCCGATGATAAATTGGCGTGTTATCGGCTAAAGCCGTTGCGGGAATTTCTGCGGCAATTTCCCCTTTAAACAATATTCTAACAATCGGTTCTTCGATAACCGTTCCCGCCACAACCGCTTGCAGTCCCCAGCGATGAAAAATATCAATTAATTCCTGTTCCCGCCCTTTTTCTCCCACAAATAACATTCGTTCCTGAGACTCAGATAACAAATATTCATAAGGCACCATTCCCGTTTCCCGAACCGGAATTTTATCTAAGTCTAATTCAATCCCAACGCCGCCTTTTGCTGCCATTTCCGAAGTCGAACAGGTAATCCCCGCCGCCCCCATATCTTGGGCTGCAACAACCGCCCCCGTTTTAAACGCCTCCAAACAAGCCTCAACCAAGGATTTCTCTAAAAACGGGTCGCCCACCTGTACCGCCGGACGGTCTTCTATCGACTCCTCGCTGAGTTCCGCACTGGCAAAACTGGCGCCGCCCATGCCATCCCGTCCGGTTGTTGAACCAACATATAGCACGGGATTCCCGAAGCCAGAAGCCCCCGATTTGACAATTTCCGACGTTTCCATCAAACCGATAGCCATCGCGTTTACAAGGGGATTTCCGGCGTAGGCTGGGTCAAAATAGACTTCACCGCCCACAGTCGGGACGCCGAAACAGTTGCCATAATGGGCAATTCCTGAAACCACGCCACTAAACTGGGTTCGGGTACGGGCGTCATCGAGGGAACCAAACCGCAACGAGTTTAACACAGCGATGGGACGCGCCCCCATTGTAAAAATATCTCGCAAAATTCCGCCGACTCCGGTTGCAGCGCCTTGGAAGGGTTCAACGGCTGAGGGGTGGTTATGGGACTCAATTTTAAATGCCAATTGTAGGCCGTCTCCGAAGTCTACCACACCCGCATTTTCTCCGGGGCCGACTAAGATGCGATCGCCTGTGGTGGGGAATTGTTTTAACAGAGGACGGGAGTTTTTGTAGCAGCAGTGTTCACTCCACATCACGCCAAACATACCCAGTTCCGCTTTGTTGGGGTGGCGTCCGAGACGTTGAACGATTTCTTCGTATTCGCCGGGTTTAATGCCTTCGTTGGCGATTTCTTCGGGGGTAAAGGGGTAAGGGGCGGAGGTAGACATTTCAGGGCGATCGCATCACAGCAAAATTATTTTACCGACATTTGGGCAACAGTTGACTCAATAAAGTTAAAAAATCCCTAAATTTACCAGTCGGGGCGTTTTTGCTTGCGCCCTAAAAAGATAGAATGAATTGGATTAGGATCATGTATATTTGTAGCCCAAAAACTCATTATGAAAGTAAAAGGAATTATTCGAGGTCAAACCATCCACCTTTTAGAACCGATATCAATCGGGGATGGAGTATAAATAGAAGTAGACATTCCCGATAATATTACTATCGTTCCAGACTGGGATAAACTGAAAGAACTTATCGGAATTTGCCAAAATGATTCAGAACTTGACGAAATATTCGCGGAAATCAATCATCAGCGTTACTCTGATTTAACCTATCCTTTTCTGAACAAATTATCAAAAAATCTATCTATGGATTTTTAAGATATAGTTTATTGTCAAGGTAATCAATAATTAAAATTGCCAATTCATACATTACTTCTATCGCTGCTTTTTCATATTCCTCGTATTCTTTTAAGTCTTGAATAATCATTTTCTTTCCATGAGCAATTTCATTTCTTCTTGTTACCAAAGTTTTCAGTTTAAATTCATATTCATCTATTCGCCTACAATTAAGGCATACTTTTATTGAATTATCCTTAAATAACTTAGGATATAGATTTGATTGGGTTTCTAACTTAACTTGAAAATCAAGATTGTCTTCTAGCATTGTTCTAAATCCTGTTTGTCCAAAATTCCACAGACTTTCAGGTGATAAATCTCCTTTCAAGCTCTTAAATTGCTTTTGAAGTGACAGTTTAGCTATTTCATCTTTACAGTCTTTTCTTTTGATACCTGCCTTTTGCAGTTCGTCTAGATATAAATCCCACGCAAACTTACAAAACCCTTCATAATGGGCATAAAGCATTGCCCATAGAGCGCGAAGAAGCACTCTGGATCTATCAGTATCTTTTGAGGCTGCAAAAGCTTCCTTTCTTAATATGGCAAGTTCTGCCTCTCTCCAATTTAGATCCTCTTCTAATTGCTTTAACCAGTTACTCATTTATCAATTCTAAAAGGGCATCTTGAATTACTTTAATTCTTCCTTCTAATTTAGACAGCTTATTAGCTCCTGAACCTGTATTATCTCTAAATTCATCAGTCTGAACTGTATCTATTATCTTTTGTTTAACTTGCTGCCTTGAAACATGATGAATTTGATCGATCACATTAAGAGTGCCTACAGTAATTGCTTCATAGTAAGCAGGCGCAAGGCCACCAATAGGTTTGTCTCCTCTATATTTCACAAATGCCCCTTCTCCGAGTATATAGCTTAAAAAATCGAATAACTTATTAAATTCATAGTCTTCTTTTTTATAGTCAAATTCTATTTGATTAAGCAAAACTTTTTCCATGTAATTATCCAACCAATCTTGCACACTTCCTTTAAATAAACTTCTGGCGTTTTTTGTCGCAAAAAATCTCAACACTAATTCTTCATCTCCTTTTTTTTCTTTCTCAACTTGCGCCAATGTTTCTATACAATTCATAAAACCAGAATGAGATGCTTTATCTTGAATAAAAGAATAAAAACGAATACCATCTTCACCTATCATCCGAGCAGAACAATTGCGAATTTCTTGAGGATCTAAAATCTCTCCGCCTGTATTCAAGCGTTTAAACATAGCGTACCGTAACATTGACTTACTTTGACGTTTGATAATTACTGTTCTAACAGATGATCGTTTAATTGTAAGTCTAAGTCGTAACGATAAATCATCGTATTTCTTTTCGTTAAGTTCTTTGACTAAATCGCATCCTTGAAGAGTAAGAGGCTCTAAATTTAAAAGATCGGGATTTATAAATTGAATAACAGAACTCACTCTCTGTAAACCATCAATTAATTCAAAAACACCATTTTCCCTTTCTATAACGAAAATTTGAGGGATGGGAAGTTCTAGAAGGATAGATTCTATCAGGCGAGATCTTTGATCGTTAGACCATCTGAAAAGACGTTGATACTCGGGCTGAATTTTCAGTTCTTTTTCCGAATACAAATTTACAATCTCACCAAAGCTTAGATCCAGCGCTTCAGTGCGTACTTCACCTATTTTTTTATCAATAAAATCTTCTAAATCCATTTTTACCTCTTGAAGATGAAACATTAACCAGGTTTAATTAAAAACTCAAATTCAAATTTATACTTATTTTGTCTATGCTTTATGTTCTAATAAACTCCCCTAAATTTTATGATTTATGTTTTCCGTTTGTTCTGTTATTTATGTGATTAAAATTGACTGAGAATAGCATTAACCTGCTCTACTAATTCTGCCACATTTTCTTTTCTATAGAACTCAGAGAATCTGCGACTTTTAGGTTTAACAGGAAGTACCAGAAAATCAGATACCACTTTTGCTGTTTGTTCTAGAACAATTCGATAAGCCATGCTGGTTGCGTATCCAATACAAGCAATATAGCGATCGCTGTACCGTTCTATATAGGAAACCAGCCGCTCTGTAATTAAGGCACTCTGGACTTTATCGATCTGCTCTAAACGAAAATCATAACTCATAATAGCGGGTTTTTGCTCATATTCCTCTGGCACAGGCCCATAAAGTCCAGACAATGTAACTTTTTGTATCAAATCTGTCTTTTCACCTAAAATTTTCTCCAGTCGTTCTGAAATAAATTGATGAGAATGAGACTTAGAATAGGGTTTACCACCGGAACAAGGAATAATCAATAACACCTGCTTATTTTTTAAAGGCTTGTAACCATTACTGAGAATATTGAAATCATCTGGAGTATGCTTTAAAGAAATAACTTGATTTTTTACAGGATTCTTTTGTTTATTTTGGAATGACACTGGTATGAGTATGCGCGAAAGTCTAACTCTCAAATCCTCCTGTTCTTGTGCAATAAAATGTAGTGCTGGACGCAACTTAGAAAAATTTTCAGTATGTTCAATTAAATATTCTTGTAATGAATCTGCCGCTATAGCATCTTTAGTTTTTTCAACAATTCGGAAATCCATCTCTAGATTATGTAAAGCAATATCTCCATAATATTTGCTTTTGTAGTGGCCGTTATGGGCTGGAATACCTCGAATATCTGAAGTCAGTGCATTTTTTATATGTTCTAAATTCCCTTGTTGACAGACTCGACAATTACAGGTTAACTCTTCCATTTCTAAAACATGAAGATATCGTCCATTTTCAGGATTAATATACTCTAAACTTCTAGCTTCTTGAACATAGGTACTAGAGTCAAAGCTATCAACTCCCAAGTAAGCAAGTAAAGGAATTAGACTCCCCGTAATTCCGAAAACATGAATTGGTGTTTTATTACGTTTATTTTCTGGAATACTTTCCTGTAGCCCTAAAAGAAGATTAACAATTATTTCGTATTTGTGACCTCCTCGTAATGGTACTAATGAGCCTACAGCCAATCCAAAGTTCGTCTCTTTTAACTCTTCCCTATTAAACTGATCAAAAATTTGCCTAACGTAATTACCGATACCCTCTCGATCTTGACCATGAGTGGCGACGTAAAGAAAAGGTTTGTAGTCCGAGTTAAGTTTAAGTTGTAATGCCATAGTAACAGCATTATCTATGCTTTTTTGCATTCTTTCTTTGGCTTCTTCAACTGCTAAATTAGGAGGCAAAGGATAATCTAGCGTCGCAATAATATCACCACCAAAATCTTGTTGTAGGTTAAGAATGGACTGGGGGCCTTGACCATTCTCAATGGATAAACCATAGGCAGATAAGTCTACACTCTTTTTCCAGAGAAGTTGATAGCCACCAGAGTCAAGAAATAAAGGTGCGGTATAGCTAGTTAAAGGTGGTGAAACTTCCTCTATGTAACGTTGTTTTATCCCTTTTTCTCTCCATTTCTCTAAAGATTGACTTCGTTGCCGAATAAAGTCTAAAAAATGAAGTACCTGAGACATTACAGGTTTATTACGTCGTAGTAAGCCGTTGGATTCATCTGCTTGTAAAATATATTTCCATAATCCCCCTCCTTTGGGCGTTGTACCAGTAATCAAAGATACAACAGGAAATAAGATAGGCGTAGAGATCGATTGATTGTTATTAAGATCTAGTGTTCCTATACGACCGTGCTTAAAAGATTGACCTGAAAACATACTTTAACCTAGAGAGAGGGATGAAATTATCGTATCCCTAAAACTTATTGTTGAGTCTTTGGTTGAACTTATGGAGCCACCAACCCATAATGATACTAACACTCCTCAAAATCTCAATGATATTGGGAATTTTCGTTCATCGGGGTTGAGATAGCAACTGCGAGAATTATAATTAACCTTTGTGGAACCGGGGAACACATAGCTCACATTGATCAAGAAGTTTTCTAGACGGACGTGGTAGAATACTGAATCAAACCCTAGCGACAGATTTCGTGACGTTGCGACTCAACCTGCTAGGGAAATCTTTAATGCCTTCGTTGGCGATTTCTTCGGGGGTAAAGGGGTAAAGGGCGGAGGTAGACATTTCAGGGCGATCGCATCACAGCAAAATTATTTTACCGACATTTGGGCAACAGTTTACCCAATAAACTTAAAAATTCCCTAAATTAACTGTAGGAGCGTTCTTGCTAGCCTCAAAAGATAGAATCAATTCGATTAGGATGATGTATCTTTATGAGGATAATAGACTCTAAATCAAAGTAAAAATTCTCGATGAAATTACTATTTTTAGGGTTGGGGAAAAACTGAAACAACTCATCGAAATTTAGCCAAAAAAGACTAAAAAAACCCGTTTTTCACCGAACCCAGCTTTGGGCTTGTTCCTCACCTTTTGCCCGCCCTCACAGTTAACTTTAATTTTGTCCGACTCCTGATTTTTTACATTTCCTGAAATTCATCAAAATTAACAGAACTTTAATAATAAATCTAGGATGGTGAGCGAAAGTTACTGAATCCTATGATAGAACTAATTTAGGTCTGCTAGATCAGCATCAGAACCCATCAAGTCTTTTGGAGCAATTTATGGTTTTCGATTTATCTCGCAGTGAGCAACAAGGCCAATATCGCTACAACCCAGACAGTTTGAAGACAGGCGGGCCTGCACGCATTTTTCCCCATGCCGGAGAGGATGGAGTCCTGCGTTATATTTTAACCGAACTACGGCTTAATTTGACCAATAAGGGGCAGGTTTCCCAGCCTTTTAGCATGATTTTGGAACAGTTAGAAAAAAGCTTGGCAGCACTTGAAGAAGGTTGGTCTACATTAACGACTTTTCTAGCAGATGTAGAGTTTTTACACGAGGGATTGTTGAATTTTAATCTACCACCTAACGAACAGTTTAATAGTGATTTTATTAAACTCCGTAAGGAAATGGCAGAAGCGTTGAGGGCTGCTATTAACGCCGCAGAAGAAGTTCAGCGAGAGAATCGCTCATCTCAACTTTCTATCACAGAACAAGCCAAACGTCAAAGAGATAAATTCTACGAAGCACTAGAGAAAAAAGGACGCTCCCGCCCCCAAGTTAGCCTCATTCACGAACGAGAAGGGGGGTTAAGCGATCGCGAATTTGCCCGTCAGCGCTTGGCCGGACCAAACCCGATGATCTTGCGTCGCCTGCAACAACCCGAAAAAACCCTCCTGCAAAGTTGGGCATCATCCCCATCCTATCAATTGGTGAACGGCGAATCACTGGATTTGATCAATGCTGCCACAGCCAATCGCCTGTTTATTGCTGATTATCCCCTTTTAGACCAACTGACGGCAGCCGATTTGCAAGTCGATCGGTTTGTTCCCAGTCCCAAAGCCTTATTTTACAACACCGGGCGGAAACTCGAGCCAATTTTGATTCAATTGGAACCGGGCGGCATCTTTACCCCCGCAACTTCCGCAGATGCCGATGAATGGATGCGGGCAAAACTCTATTTTCAGGTGGCAGATATTACCCACCACGAACTGATCGATCACCTCTGTTACACCCATCTGGCGATGGAAGCCTTTACCATTGCCACCTCCCGACAACTGCCTTCCCATCACCCCTTCTATCGTCTGATCAAGCCCCACTTTCAGTTTTTATTGGCGATCAATACTCGCAGCAATGCCGTCCTTTTGGACGACGCCGCACTGGTGGATAACCTGATGGCGCCGACGAGAGAAGTATCCTTAGATCTGATCAACCAAGCCTATCGTCAGCGGCCCTTCTCAGATTATGCCCTCCCCAATGATATTAAAAACCGGGGGGTGAGTTCCGAGTTTTTGGCCGAGTTTCCCTATCGCGACGACGCCCTGCTGTTGTGGAATGCGATCGCCAAATATGTCACCGCTTACTTACAGCGATACTACCGCGATGACCAAGCCGTTAGTCAAGACCCTTACCTACAAGCGTGGGCGGCGGAGTTGGGCGCCCCGTTAAACACTCGCTCTTTGGCGGAATTTCCTCAAAAACCCGCCTGGTTGCCCTCGCAAGTGTCGGGGATGGTGGGTCTGGAAATAGAATCCTTGCCAGACTTTCCCCGTGTTCCCGGCTTTTCTGCCCAAATTACCACACTGCAACAGTTGATCGACATCGCCACCCAAATTATCTTTACCAGTGGCCCCCAACACGCCGCAGTGAACTTCAATCAGTTCGACTACGCCGGCTATGTACCCAATTTTCCCCTGGCTGCCCACGCCCGACCCGACGTTATTACCTCTACGGAGGAGATGTTGCCCTCTGTCGAAAAAGACTTGCAGCAGATGAAGATTACTTTTGCCCTCAGTGGGATATTTTTTGGAGAACTAGGCCGTTCTGATTTAATGGGATTTGTCGAAGACGGCGATCGCAAAATTCTTGCCAATTTCCAGGCTGAATTGTTGGAAATAGAGAAACAAATTAAAACTCGAAATCAGCAGCGTCTTTCCGACGATGGGGTAGACTATCGCTACCTGCTTCCTTCCCAAATTCCCAATAGTATCAACATTTAGCGATCGCGTATATTAACCGAAAAATTTGAGTTTTTGACACTCCCCGCCATTCGCTGACGTTCGGTGTCAAAAACTCTACAACCTGACCAGATTTACCCGATTTCACTGGGGAAAACGTTCTTCACCGTTGGGTTCTTGGGGAGAAACTTGATTGAGTTCGCGCCGTCGATCAGATATCGTTTTATAGACTAAATTTCGAGCGCGATTCACTCCCCCTAAAGGTTGATGTGCCTCCAAACTGTGCCAGGGATTGTAGGAAAGATGTTCGCAGAATTCCATCTGTTCATCGGAGTCAAAAGTCTGGGGGGGAATTTTAATTGTAGCCACTTTAATAAAAGGGGAATCCCACTGAATGGTCGGATCTTCTATGGGCATTTTCACCGGATCGCTTTGCAACTGCACCAGAAAATCAAAACAAGCTTCCTTGGTTTTCAAATGTTCAACCATCGCTTCTCGAAGGTAGTTTTCAGACTCGGAAATCGTTGGATTTTCGGGAGCGGGAGAAGTGGGTTTTGCAGAATATTTCATCGCCTGGGAACCCAACTTGTAGGGTGTTGTACTCCAATACTGAACGAGAAGCGGATTACCAATCTTACTACTTTGAATCGTTCGGATAATTCTAAATTCTGACAAACGCCATTTAAAGGGATTTAGACTCGGAAAGAAAAACTTCAATGGTGCTTTCCCCGGAGATTGTTTTATGACATTAAACAAATCCACATAGTCGGGGATATTACGAACAAAAAACACCGGATGATTGATCATCAAAAAGTCCTGGGTGTGCTTTTCATCATCCAACAACTTTTTCCCTTCCACGCCCATCAGTTTAACCGTCATTCCTCTACCATCGCCTTTGGTATCGGGCTGTTCAGCATTCCCCGAACCGTTGGAAAAACGAATCCAAGCCGGGAAAGTCGAGGGTTCTTTAAAAACACCAACCCTGAGATTTTCAGGTAGGTTAGCCTCAACAATAAATTCTGCTTTCACACAACCGTGATGCTTGGCGTGTTGTCCTCGCCGAACGGGTTCTTGATCGGTTTGAAGACCTGCTTCTATAATAGCAGTCATGTTTGCGATCGCTTCTGCTTCACCTGGGGCGGGATATTCTTGACCAATTTCTAAAGGTTTTGCTGGACTTGGCATAAATTCCTCCGAATGAATTGAAGTTTAGGCGGATTATCTTTACTATCATTGCAACGACAGCAACCGCCTCCTATTGATCCTTTACGGTTCGATAACAGCGTTCCAGTTAAAAACTCCCTAAATTCACGGCGATCGCATCACAGCAGAATTATTTTATTTTATCCCAATTTTGCCAACAGTTCACCCAATAAACTTAAAAAATCCCTAACTTTTTCATCGAACGACTTATAACTCTATCAAATTGGATCATAGATATAGTATATTTCTTCAGACAATACATAAATCTGGGGTCAGACCATCCGGAACTTGGATATTCTATTTGATGATAGGCCAATAATTTATTTTGGCGATCAACAATTTCTTCTAAAAGCTTATTGCCTTCTTTTTCACAGTCCAGTTCTATTTCTAAATCGTCAATTTGATCTTTCAAGACCTTGATAATGTTATTTTTGTCTTTTTCTTGCTCAAGTTTTATTTTTAATCGAACAATTTCATCTTTCAATACATTAAGTTTTTGTTCATAAATTTCTCTAACTCTAAAGTATTCTCTAAACAACCCCAGTGCTTGGTCTTCGGAATCAAATTCAAACCATTCGCCATGTTTTCTGCGATGTTGAAACATCTGATGCAATCTTCTTTCATCTTCCTTATAATTATTGGATTCAACGCAATCTAAAATATGGGTTTTGCATGGAGCCTGATTTTTAAGTTCTTGAAAACGTCTCTGATAATTTTTAGTGATCCCGATTTTACATCTATTTAACTCAGGAAATGAAGAATAAAGATAAACATATCCGGTTTGGGGTTTATCCATCGATGAGATATCATCGCTTTGTTGTTTATTTTGCACTTTCATTCCTCCCAAATGAATCTCACCTGACAACTCAAATTCCATTCTTTTAAAACAAAGATAGGGGCAAAAAGCCCCCGTTTTGTCAATGAATCTAACTCGATAATATTATGTCCTGTTGATTAATTCTGTTAGAGGATGGGGCGGGTTTATCTCAACATCGGAGTAGTAGTAAAGATATTGCAGAACCCGCC
>NZ_LATL02000301.1 GCF_000972705.2 Limnoraphis robusta CS-951
TTCCCTACCTCACCGCAACGCCCTCTCTATCCCCCCTGCCCCCCTTTGAAAGGGGGGTTAGGAGAGGGAAAAGGAAGAAAGTTTTTTATTTGGAAGGAGGAGTAATTAATATTTTGATATACTTATTAATCAAAAAAAATACTCCCCTCGCCTTATAGGAGAGGGGTTGGGGGAGAGGTTCTAAGCAAATGTTTATCGACTTTGAAACGGCCCTGCCCCAGAATTGGGGGATTTAGGGGGCGGTACCTTTTCATTAGAGAGGGTAAGAAAGGGTAACTTTGCAATCTTACCCAAACATCCTCCTGACAGATCCCTGGAGTCCTTGCGATGCTTAGGTTATCGAATTCAAATTGAAATCATGCAACACATTAAAGACATCCTCGCAAACCTAACCTCCAACTCTCCCAATACCGGAACCTTGGATCCGATGCTACAAAATGCGATCGCAAATTCTGGGGTCATGGTTGATACCTTGGGGTATTCTATGATATGGCAGATTCCGGCTTCTAAGCTTCCTGAAGCTAAACCCCACATTCACAAACTCATTGAACCCTTTGGCGGTTTTAATGCTGTTTTATCGGATTTTAATGCTGTTTCATCACATGGAGACTGGTTTGATAAGCGAAATAATTGTTGGTGTCCCGAACCGATTATTTTGGTGAAATCTTACATGACTTTGGATGTTTTGCAGCAACATTTAACCGCAACTTTGCAGCGTTCTTATGTGATGGGTAAAGCTTTGGGTGAAAGTGCGATCGCTTTGGAAATTATCCCTAATAACGTTATGTTACTCATCCCGACTGATTAATCTATTGGGTTGTTTCTGTTTGTATTTGTTGGGTTGTGTTCCTTAACTCAACCCACTGTTAAACCAAAAAAGAGGTTATTATGATAGTCTGTCCTTACAAAGAAATGAAACATTTGCGCTCTTTCCCCTGTACTCGTGAAGAACGGGGAGGCTGGATGTATTGTAGCTTTTGCGGTCAAAAAACTCGCAAAGAAATACTTGTTGATCCGATTGATACGTTGATTAGTTTTTTTGTGTTTATGTTGATTATTGCGTTGATGGCAAATTCTCTCGGATCGGGTAAAAATTCGATGGAACCCATTAACACCAATTGGGATCGGGTTGATTCATTATAAATTTAGATCTTCACCCTAGAAACTCGGTTTCTGATAACAGTTTAGGCACTAACGTCAGAAATCGGGTTTCTAATACATTTCCTTGATCGCAACCCATGATCGGACGATTTTCAGGTTTTGAGGTACATTTTCATCTACAACTCATCCCAAAGATACTAGATCCAAGCCAAATCTCTGCTTAAAATGCTCAGACAGTTTGATAAACTACCTATATTAGCGAGATTCGGAGTAATTTAAGCATGACCATTCTGTTAGCCGGAGATATTGGTGGTACGAAGACCATTCTCTGCTTAGTCAAAGCCGAACCCAGCGAGTCTCTAAAACCCATTCCTTTACTGACAACTCTATACGAACACAGTTACGCTTCTCAAGCCTATTGTGATCTGACTCCCATCGTGATCGAGTTTTTAGACAGTGCTGAAAAAAGTTTAGGGAAAAAATACATTCCTGAAAAAGCCTGTTTCGGAATTGCTGGCCCTGTTGTTAATAATACCTGCGATCTGACGAATTTAAGCTGGTTTCTCGACGCGAAACACCTCGAACAAGAATTAAATCTTTCTAAAGTTAAACTGATTAATGATTTTGCTGCTATTGGTTATGGAGTCGTCGGTTTAACCCCAGAAGACTTACGCATTCTACAAGCGGGCGAACCCGATGCAACTGCACCTATCGCTGTTATTGGGGCGGGTACGGGACTCGGTGAAGGCTTTGTTATTCCGACTGCTGGCGGTTATTATGTCTTTTCCACTGAAGGCGGACACGTTGATTTTGCCCCTCGTTCTGAATTAGAATTTCAACTATTAAGCTATGTGCGAGAACTGAACAATATTTCACGAGTTTCGGTTGAACGGATTGTTTCAGGGATGGGAATTGCTGCCATTTATCAGTTTATGCGCGATCGCAATTCTTCCTTAGAAACCCCAGAAATGGCGGAAGTTTTTAAGAGGTGGAAACAAGAAATGGGCAAAGGAGAGAAAACCGTTGATCTCGGGGCTGAAATTTCCAAAGCTGCTGCGAGAGATGATTACCTTTGCGAACAAACGATGAAACTATTTGTTGATGCCTATGGAACTGAAGCCGGAAATATGGCTTTAAAACTATTACCCTATGGGGGATTATATATTGCGGGTGGAATTGCTGCAAAAAATCTGGATCTGATGGAACAAGGTATTTTTATGAAAGCCTTTACTTCCAAAGGTCGCATTAGTCCGTTGATGGAAAAAATTCCAGTTTATATTGTTCTTAATCCTAAAGTTGGTTTAATCGGTGCGGCGTTGTGTGCGGCTCAATTAGTCTGATTATACACTCCTCCGTTCATCTCGAAAAAGGCGGCTGATTGCTGCCTTTTCTAGCATTATTGTTTCAATTTAATATAACCTAAAACCATGACTTCTCAACCTGAACATGAAAATCTTAAAACCTCAAGTTCTAGCACAACGTTTGTTATTCTAATTGCCAGTGTAGCCGCTTTAGGTGGCTTTTTATTTGGTTTTGATACTGCCGTAATCAATGGTGCGGTGATTGCGCTGCAAAATCATTTTAACGCGACTCCGGTTGAAATTGGGTTAGCGGTTTCTCTGGCTTTATTGGGTTCGGCGGTGGGTGCCTTTTTTGCAGGGCCAATTGCCGATCGCTATGGACGCGCCAAAATGATGATTATTGCGGCGGTAATGTTTACCCTGAGTGCCATTGGTTCAGGTGTTCCGTTCAATTTAGGGGGGTTTATTGCTTGGCGTTTGTTGGGGGGCTTAGGGGTGGGTGTTGCGAGTGTGATCGCCCCTGCTTATATTGCGGAAATATCTCCGGCGCATCTGCGGGGACGTTTGGGTTCTCTCCAACAATTAGCCATTGTTACCGGGATTTTTATCGCTCTTTTAACTAACTTTTTGATTGTTAGTTTCTCGGGTTCGGCTGAAAATCCATTTTTGTTTGGAATTGATGCTTGGCGCTGGATGTTTTGGCTAGAAATTATTCCGGCGATTTTGTATGGGGTGGGGGCTTTAAAAATTCCTGAATCTCCTCGATATTTAGTCGCTCAAGGACAAGAAGCAGAAGCGGCGATTGTTTTAGAAAAGGTGATTGGCGGAAATGTTGCAGCGAAAATTGCTGAGATTCGTCGCACAGTTCAACGAGAACATAAATCTCAATTATCGGATTTAATGAGTCGTCGGGGTGGATTACTTCCGATTGTTTGGATCGGGATGGGTTTATCTGTTTTTCAACAATTTGTCGGGATTAACGTAATTTTTTATTATAGTAGTGTTTTGTGGCGTTCGGTAGGATTTACAGAGGGGGATTCTCTCTCCGTAACGGTGATTACAGGGATTACTAATATTATTACAACTTTAGTTGCAATTGCGTTTGTGGATAAGTTTGGACGCAAGCCGTTACTATTATTAGGTTCGCTGGGAATGACGATTACATTGGGAACAATGGCTGTTTTATTTAGCAATGCAACGGTTAATGCTAGTGGTGAACCCACGTTAACAGGTTTAGCCGGAATTTTAGCTTTATTAGCGGCAAATCTCTATGTCTTTTGTTTTGGTTTTTCTTGGGGGCCGATTGTATGGGTGATGTTAGGAGAAATGTTTAATAATCAAATTCGGGGAATCGCTTTAGCAGTCGCCGCAGCCGTGCAGTGGGTGGCAAATTTTATCGTTTCGACGACATTTCCACCGTTATTATCACAGTTTGGATTGGGTTCAGCTTACGGATTATATACAACAGCCGCCGCGATTTCTTTCTTTTTTGTCTGGTTCTTTATTCGAGAAACTAAAGGACTAGAACTTGAGGAAATGTAGACTATCCAAAGTCAAAGGTTGAGGGGTAAGTGAATCGGAGATAGGGGGTTAACGTAGAAATGTTTTTGTACTCCAGAGTAACCCAAAATTTAATTCATCTACTGGGCGTGAATCAAGTACAACAATTGCACAGATTTAACATCTATCTAGAGAATTAAAATAAGTATCAACCGATTCAATTTCACATTCAGACAAGCAGCATCTATCTTTTTCCAACAATATGGGATCAATTTATACTGTAATCAGGTGATATTTGTGTTAAGAAAAAAGGTGAAAATACTTAAATCCCAGAATCTAACGTTTTCTTAACCATCTCTGCCAGGGCTTGATAGTATCATCATATTGTGCTTTGAAGATTTAGATGAACTTCACAGGAGCGAAATATGGCGAAAACGTTGCTAGAGCAGTTACGTGAAGTGACCGTTGTTGTGGCAGATACAGGAGACATCAAAGCGATTGAAGTTTTTACGCCGCGAGATGCGACCACAAATCCTTCTCTGATTACGGCGGCGGCTCAAATGAGTGAATATCAAGAAATTGTAGACGATACACTCAAAAAAGCACGTCAAGAGCTAGGTTCCCAAGCAGCGGCGTCAGATGTAGCGACTCTGGCGTTTAAGCGACTGGCGGTTGCCTTTGGACTGAAGATTTTGCAAATTATTCCGGGACGAGTCTCAACCGAAGTTGATGCACGGCTATCTTACGATACAGATGCAACCATTGCTCAAGGTCGTGAACTCATTTCCCAATACGAAGCGGCGGGAATTTCTCGCGATCGCGTATTAATTAAAATCGCTTCAACTTGGGAAGGAATTCGAGCCGCAGAAGTTCTTGAAAAAGAGGGAATTCACTGCAATTTAACGCTGTTGTTTGGACTCCACCAAGCAATTGCTTGTGCAGAAGCCGGAGCCACGCTGATTTCTCCTTTTGTGGGAAGAATTTTAGATTGGTACAAAAAGTCAACCGGACGAGAATCTTATCCGCCTGAAGAAGACCCCGGTGTTGTTTCCGTCACCCAAATTTATAACTACTACAAGAAGTTCGGCTACGAAACCGAAGTCATGGGTGCAAGCTTCCGTAATCTTGGCGAAATTACTGAGTTAGCCGGATGTGATTTGCTGACGATTTCTCCGAATCTTTTGGAGGAGTTGCATTCAACAACAGGGAATCTCCCCCGCAAACTCGATCCGGAAAAAGTAGCTGACATGGAGATCGAAAAAATCTCTCTGGACAAGCAAACCTTTGACCAGATGCACGCTGAAAATCGGATGGCAGCCGAAAAGTTAGAAGAGGGAATTAAAGGTTTTTCTAAAGCTTTAGAAGTTTTAGAACAACTGTTAGCTGAACGACTGACAAATATGGAAAGTGCAGATCCCGTTTCTCAAGCGGCGGCTGAACTTTTCCGGATTTATGATCTTGATGGTGATGGCTACATTACTCGGGAAGAATGGTCAGGAACGGATGCTGTTTTTGATGCGCTCGATGGCAACAAAGACGGTCAGATTACACCTGAAGAAATGGCGGCGGGTTTAGGGGCAGCACATCGGTTAGCTTCCTAATTCTATAGAGCTTGAAACTTCAGATCAAAGATGAACAAGAGTCGCTATTTTTGCGGCTCATTGTTTCAAAATTGATGAGAGTTTCTGTTTCTAGCACTTTGAAGCGATCGGTTATTTTTGAATGGGAAACTTGACTGTTATGGCTCTAGCAGTTTGATTCCTAAACACAACCGATCGCTCTAATATTCAGTATGCAGTTATCCCAAAAAAAAATCTAAATTTAGGCTTGAAAATTTAGATTTTTAAATTTATAGTGTATTGGGCTAGTGTAACGGGTTATTGTTCACGGTCTGAATGAAAGATTAAAAAGCAGAAATTTCCCCTCAAAACTAACCATGATTCAAAATCTACCCAACGGAAACCAAATTCATATAGAAGATGATCGCACAGGTGTCGATGTGGCAACTCTCAAACGAGCGTTTTCAGATAACCTGTTTTATATTCAGGGAAAATTTCCTGAAATTGCCACGAAAAATGATTTTTATATGGCTTTAGCCTATACGGTACGCGATCGCTTATTGCGTCGGTGGCTAAACTCTCAACAAACTTATCTCAAACAAGATGTAAAAATTGTCTGCTATTTATCAGCAGAATTTCTTGTTGGCCCCCATTTAGGCAATAATTTAATTAACTTAGGAATTGTTGATCAAGTTCGTCAAGCGGTTGAAGAATGCGGATTAAATTTAGATGATTTAATCGAACAAGAAGAAGAACCCGGACTTGGAAATGGCGGTTTAGGACGACTCGCCGCTTGTTATATGGAATCATTAGCGACTCTAGATATTCCGGCGATAGGCTACGGAATTCGCTATGAATTCGGGATTTTTGATCAGGAAATTTGCGACGGTTGGCAAGTCGAAATCACCGATAAATGGCTGCGTTATGGTAATCCTTGGGAAATTACTCGCACTGAAGCCAGTGTAGAGGTTGGACTGGGCGGTTATACAGAATCCTACTATGATGAACAAAACCGTTATCGGGTGCGTTGGCTTCCCGATCGCACGATTAAAGGCGTTCCTTACGATACTCCAATTTTAGGTTACAAAACCAACACGGCTAATACTCTACGTTTATGGAAAGCGGAAGCCCCAGAATCTTTTAATTTCCAAGCCTTTAATGTGGGTGATTACTACGGTGCAGTTAATCAAAAAACCTACTCTGAAAATATTACCAAAGTTCTCTATCCTAACGATGAACCCATTCAAGGAAAGCAACTGCGTTTAGAACAGCAGTTCTTTTTTGTCTCCTGTTCCTTACAGGATATGATTCGCATTCATCTCTCTAAAGAGAACAGTTTAGACAACTTTGCTGACAAATTTGCCGCCCAACTCAATGACACTCATCCTTCAGTGGGAGTGGCTGAGTTAATGCGATTATTGATGGATGTGCATGATTTAGAATGGGAACAAGCTTGGGAAATTACTCAAAAAACCTTTGCCTACACCAACCATACTTTATTACCAGAGGCTTTAGAAAAATGGTCGTTGAGTTTGTTTGGTTCTCTGCTTCCCCGTCATCTAGAAATCATCTACGAAATTAATCATCGTTTTCTCAATGGAATTCGCACTCTCTATCCAGATAATCCCGGTAAATTATCCTACTTTTCGTTGATTGATGATAGTGGGGAAAAATACGTTCGCATGGCTCATTTAGCCTGTGTGGGTTCTCATGCGATTAATGGCGTTGCGGAATTACATACTGAATTGCTGAAAAAAGATGTATTGCGGGGTTTCTATGAACTCTGGCCGCAGAAATTTAGCAATAAAACGAATGGAGTTACACCCCGTCGTTGGATGGTTTTATCGAACCCCGAACTGACGCAATTAATCACCTCAAAAATCGGGGATACTTGGATTAAAAATTTAGATGAACTGCGAAGTTTAGAACCTTTTGCTGATGATCCGGCTTTCCGAGAAGCTTGGCGACAGATGAAAAAACAGGTGAAAGGTCGGTTAGCTCATCGCATTGAACAACGCTGTGGAATAACCGTTGATCCGAACTATTCTCTGTTTGATGTTCAGGTGAAACGCATTCACGAATACAAACGCCAACATCTCAATGTTCTGCACATTATTACCCTTTACAACCGCATCAAGAAAAATCCTAACATTGATATTGTTCCCCGCACGTTTATCTTTGGTGGAAAAGCAGCACCGAGTTATTTTATGGCAAAGTTGATTATTAAATTAATTAACTCTGTCGCTGAAGTTGTGAATAATGATCCCGATGTGCGGGGACGCTTGAAAGTGGTGTTTATTCCCGACTACAATGTGACCAACTCTCAACCTGTTTATCCGGCGTCTGACTTATCAGAACAGATTTCAACTGCCGGAAAAGAAGCTTCAGGTACCGGGAATATGAAGTTTTCTCTTAACGGAGCCTTAACCATTGGAACCCTTGACGGGGCGAATGTAGAAATTCGTCAACAGGTAGGAGAAGAAAACTTTTTCCTCTTTGGTTTGAAAACTGATGAAGTTTACCAAATGAAGTCTCAAGGCTATAATCCTTGGGAGTTTTACAGTTCTAATGGGGTCTTGCGAGAAGTCCTTGATCAAATTTCATCCGGTTACTTTTCTCCTGGAGATTCCAACCTGTTCAAACCTCTGGTAGACTCTCTGCTATACCATGATGAATATTTGCTGCTGGCTGATTATCAGTCCTATATTGACTGTCAAGATCGGGTCAGTGAAGCTTATCGGGACTGGGACAACTGGACAAGGATGTCGATTCTCAATACCGCTCGTATGGGTAAGTTTTCCAGCGATCGCGCCATTCGAGAATATTGTCAAGATATCTGGAATGCTTCATCGGTTCCGGTTGAACTCGAAGAATATGTTCAAGCCAAAGCCAGTTTCTATGTCGATCCCAATCAATTGCTGACAACCAGCTATTAAATTCGGGTTCGGCTAACCGTTGAAGGCAAGTTAAAGGTCACTCAATCATAGACGTTTGACTGCCTTCTCCTGAGTAAAACTGACAACAAAAACTGTAAAAATTTCAGGACATTAAACTCATGTTAGAACCGTTACAAAGCGTTATGATTTTCAAAAAAAACTGCGAACCCCATAAGGTTGCAGCCGGAGAAGTGATTTTTTCACAAGGTGAAGTGGGTCATGTGATGTACGGCATTATTGAAGGGGAAGTGCAGTTTTCGGTTGATGGGAAAAATACAGAATCTTTGAAAGCGGGAGATGTGTTTGGAGAGGGAGCGTTAGTGAATCCCGATCATAAACGACGCTCTACTGCTACAGCGAAAACTGATTGTGTACTCGCAATTTTAGACAAAGAACGTTTTATGTTTGCCGTCCAACAAACGCCGATGTTTGCTTTAGAAGTAATGAGAAGTTATTCTGACCGAGTGAATGCCCTCAGAAATTTAATTTAACTAATCCGACGGGAAGTCCCCCACCATATCTGTACTCAGATTGGTGGTGGGATGAAAGTCGGGGAAAACGGAGGAACGTAGTTTTCCAAGTCTTGATCTAGTTACTGCTTTGTGTATAATGCAGTAAGGAGGTATTAAGATGCTACATAAAGCGGTCAAGACTCGACTTTATCCAACACCAAATCAGCAGGTATTGCTGTCTCAGCACTTTGGTTGTGCTAGATGGTGGTGGAATTACGGTCTAAATAAGTCAATCGAAACTTATAAAGAAACGGGAAAAAGCCTTGGTCAGGCAGCACTTAATGCCTTCTTACCAAAACTCAAAAAAGCGAAAGAAACGATATGGTTGTCTGAATGCTATAGCCAAGTTTTGCAAGCAACGACGCTCAATCTAACAACAGCCTACAAAAACTTTTTTGCAGGACGTGCTAGGTTCCCTCGTTACAAGTCGAAGCATGGTAAACAGTCAATTCAGTATCCTCAAAACGTCAAAGTGCTGGATGGATTTGTCCAGTTCCCTGGCAAAGTTGGGAAAGTTAAAGCCAAATTACACAGGGATATAGAAGGAAAAATAAAGACTGTAACAGTTAGTCTAGACCCATCAGGTAAATATTTTGCGTCGATATTAACTGAAATCGAAGGTGAGAATCCTCCGTGTTCAACAGAGGGTAAGATAATTGGGGTTGACTTAGGATTAACTCATTTTGCTATCACCAGTGACGGCAATAAAGTATCTAAGTATGGCAGCCCCAGACACCTGGCTAAACATGAGAAGAATCTCAAACGCAAGCAACAGAAGCTAGCTAGAAAACAAAAAGGGAGTAATTCAAGGAATAAAGCGAGAAAAACTGTAGCCAGAGTGTACGAACGGGTAACAAAATCCCGTCAGGATTTTCTACATAAGTTATCAAGAAAACTCGTCAATGAAAACCAAGTTGTCGTAGTAGAAAATCTTCATGTCAAAGGCATGGTACGCAATCACAATTTAGCCAAAGCTATTTCTGATGCAGGATGGGGAACATTTACCAATTTTTTAGCCTATAAACTAGAACGCAAAGGCGGGAAGTTGATAGAGATTGACCGATGGTTCCCCAGTTCAAAACTTTGCTCTAACTGCTATTATCAGATTGATAATTTACCGCTTGATATTAGAGAGTGGATTTGTCCCAATTGCGGTACTCGTCACGACCGTGATGGTAATGCAGCAACGAATATTAGAGCGGAAGGCATCAGAATACTACAAACGGATGGAACAGCCGTTTCTGCTAATGGAGGGGAAGTAAGACCAAAGTTGGGACGTAAGTCCGTTCTGAGGCATTCCCCCACGATATTAGAAGCCGACACTACAATCGCTTCGATTTAGTGTTGGTAGTTCACGTTACTGGTCACTGTTAGGGGCGGGTTTATATCAGTTGTAAATTTGTGGCATAAATTTCTACGGAGGCGCGCCCCTACGCTCACTGGTCACTATAAACTGTCTCTCCAGTTCCTACAGATCGCGCTATGGGTTCGACGATCGCAGTTTCTTCGCCGATATAGATGTCCAGCGATCGCGCGGTTTCGGCCCAAAAACCCTTCGGATCGACGAGTCGCGGACTGTCAGCAAACACATCATCTAAAGGAACCGTGACAATGCTATCGTTATGCCAAGCCACCATCACACCGTAGTTTTCGCTCGCTACCAAGTCAACGGCATATTTCCCGAAACCTGTGGCAATTAACCGATCTAACGCCGAAGGTGCGCCCCCCCGTTGCACATGACCTAAAACGGTGACACGGGTTTCTACGCCCACTCGTTGTTCAATTTCTGTGGCAATATATTCACCAATGCCTCGCAGTCGCACTTCTCCCAAGGCGTCTTTGTAATATCTGCCCTCACCTTCTGCGGTTTTTGCCCCTTCTGCGACGACAACAATGGCGAATTTACGTCCACACAGGGTTCGCAGGTGTTGAATTTGTTTGCATAGACTGTCGAGGGAGTAGGGAATTTCTGGAATTAAAATGGCATCGGCACCGCCCACAATACCGGAATGCAGGGCTAAATGTCCGGTAGTGCGTCCCATGACTTCGACAACCATGACGCGATCATGGCTGGCTGCCGTGTAGCTGAGGCGATCTAAGGCATCTAAAATCGTAGAAACGGCGGAATTAAAGCCGATGGAGAGGACGGTATGGGCGACGTCGTTATCAATGGTTTTGGGAACTGCGACTAAATTCCAGTTTCCCCGTCGGGCGAGGTTTTGCAGCAGGGCTAAACTGCCATCTCCGCCGATCGCAATTAACGCATCGAGTTCTAAGTCGTGATAGCCTGCTATAATTTCTGCGGATTGAGCTTCTGTGTGGCCTTTGTTGAGTGAACCTAAGATGCTACCTCCCATACTGAGTAAAGGATCGGTTCCGTGTCGTTCGATGCCATACTGATTCAAAACAACGCTTTTGCGTTCGAGTAGTCCCTGAGTGGCGTAGGGAATGCCCCGCACTTCCCAGTTGTATTGTGTAGTCGCGTAACTCACGACGGCGCGAATCACTGCATTTAACCCTGGGCAATCTCCGCCACTGGTAAGAATGCCAATTCGTTTGCGTTGATTCATTATTTTATGATGCAAACAGCGATTATTTCCTCACCAAATCTATGGTATCCTGAAATGTTTAATCGGCTGAATTCACTTGGTTTTTTGTATTTTTTCTTAATGACTATTTAACGAAAGATTTCCTGAGATAATTTGACAAAAATAAAAAAGTGTGATACGTAAATTGCAACATTGAAATAAAGTTTGCCGTTTTTCGAGGTTAGACCCTTGAACCGTTGTCCTTTGATTGGCCTATAACTCGTTCACTGCCTTGTTAAAAAATCACGAAGAACCCCGGCAAGCTGCCATCAATTATGTTAAAGTCTATCCAGAAAATTGCGCTCAAAATTGCCAAGACGCAGCATTGAATTACGAGGAGTTTTTTAATTATGGCTATAAAAGTCGCGATTAATGGATTTGGTCGCATTGGACGTTTAGTTGTTCGTTCAGCTATCAAAAATCCGAACATTGAGTTTGTTGCCATTAATGACCTCGTTCCTGCTGACAACTTAGCTTATCTGTTCAAGTACGATTCGACTCACGGTAAACTTGAAAGCGAAGTTGTCGCTAAAGATGATAGCATCGTTGTTGATGGACATACCATTCGCTGCACTTCCGTCAGAAATCCCGCCGAACTGCCTTGGAAGGATATGGGAGTAGATTATGTGGTTGAGTCTACGGGATTATTCACCGATTATAACGGCGCTTACAATCATATTACCGCAGGCGCCAAACGGGTGATTATTTCTGCTCCCACAAAAGACCCCGACAAGGTAAAAACGTTGTTAGTCGGTGTTAACCATGAGGAATTTACCACCGATCATTTAATCGTTTCTAACGCCAGTTGTACCACAAACTGTTTAGCCCCGGTTGCTAAAGTCATTCAAGATAACTTTGGTTTAACAGAAGGCTTGATGACAACGGTTCACTCGATGACTGCCACACAGCCAACGGTTGATGGCCCGAGTAAAAAAGATTTTCGCGGGGGACGCGGTGCAAGTCAAAATATTATTCCGGCTTCTACTGGGGCGGCGAAAGCGGTAACATTAGTATTACCCGAATTAAAAGGCAAATTAACCGGAATGGCGTTGAGAGTACCGACTCCTAATGTTTCCGTCGTAGACTTAACGTTTAAAACAGAGAAATCGACCAGCTACAAAGAAATTTGTGCCGCGATGAAAGAGGCCGCAGAAGGATCGATGAAAGGGATTTTGGGTTATACAGAAGACCCCGTTGTTTCTAGTGATTTTATTACGGATTCTCACTCGAGTATTTTTGATGCTGATGCGGGAATTGAGTTGAATTCTAACTTCTTTAAAGTCGTTTCTTGGTATGATAACGAGTGGGGTTATTCTTGCCGTGTGGTTGATTTGATGTTGTCAATGGCTGAAAAAGATGGAATGTTGTAGATGATTCTGGAGGGAAAATTGAGAAGACAAAAGCTGAAAATTTATTTGATTCTCTTTTCCCTCTTGAAAGTTAGCCAATGATCAAAGCCGATCAATTGCTCAAAAAAATATGAAACGAAAGTCAATATCCTGAAGTTGAGAACCCGCGATCGCGCCAATCCGATTAAACTCTAAATAATCCTCTTGTTGTCTTTCATCTCAAACTATGTCCGAACTTCCCCCACTCAACACTGATACGATTTGGGCTATCCTGAACGAAGAACTCGATGATGGGACTGTTAATCAACTGGTTTGGTATTATTTGGGTTATCGCTACAACTCAGACACCCAAAAATGGGATATTACCACAGTTGAACCCACTTGGCAAGAGGAGTATCCCGAACCTCCTGATTTTATCGATAGTCGTCCTGCAACTGTGAAACTGACTCGTTCTATCCCCAAAGAACATAAACAATTACTCAAAGAACAATTAGGGTTTACCGGATACAAAGTCGGTGAGTTCACCCCCGCCCAAGCCCGTCGCGCCACAGCCGCTAATTGGCTATTACACAAAATGCAGCCCGCCTAAACAGTGAAAAGGTTACAGGGTTCCGGGGGTTCCCGGGGAGATCACAAACAAACTGATAACTGATAACTGATATAGCGCTTCGCACTGGTATATTTACAAACGCACCGAAGGAAGAAAAGCCAAAAGCCTCACTATACCAAGCTTTTTCCCGCCTCTTGCCTCTTGCCTTTTGCCTCTTGCCTTGCGCGAAGCGCTATAACTGATAACTGTTTCTGAGCCGTTCGGTAGATTACGGGTCTCCTCACTGTATCCTAGTCTAAAATAACGGTAGAGTAAAAATAACGAACAAGTACACAAAAATTTACATCGGTCAGATTTTAAAACCCGCTCTGATCTAGCAACTCCGAATAGGAGAAGCCACAAGCTCTATAGGTGGAATCGAAAAATCATGTTTGAATACTTTTCAGATAAAGCGATTAAGGTGGTGATGCTGTCTCAAGAAGAGGCACGTCGCTTAGGACACAACTTTGTCGGTACGGAACAACTACTGTTAGGGATTCTGGGAGAAGGAACCAGTGTCGCGGCTAAACTGTTGTCCGATAGAGGTGTCACCCTCGAAGACGCACGGCGAGAAGTCGAATCAATCATTGGACGAGGTTCGGGCTTTATCCCCGCAGAAATTCCCTTTACACCCCGAGCCAAGCGGGTTTTTGAAAGTTCGCTGCAAGAAGCTCGTCAACTGGGAAACAACTATATCGGTTCAGAACACATCTTACTTGGATTATTGCAGGACGAAGAAGGAGTCGCCGCAAAAGTTATAGAAAATTTTAGCATTGACCGAGGCAAACTCCGCACGGACATCATTAAAGCCTTGGGTGAGGAAAATGCCGCCTCGGTTTCATCAGGGGGTCGTGCTTCAGGAAACAAACGCACCGTTACTCTCGATGAATTTGGCACCAATTTAACTAAATTAGCAGCCGAAGGCAAACTCGATCCCGTTGTAGGTCGGGAACGGGAAATTGAACGGGTGATCCAAATCTTGGGACGTCGCACCAAAAGTAATCCCGTATTAGTCGGTGAACCCGGTGTGGGAAAAACCGCGATCGCTGAAGGGTTAGCCCAACGGATCGTTCAAGAAGATATTCCTGAGATCTTAGCCGACAAACAAGTGATTAGCTTGGATATGGGGTCGCTGGTTGCAGGAACTCGGTTTAGAGGCGAATTTGAAGAACGACTCAAAAAGATCGTTGAAGAAATTCGCTCGGCTGGAAATATTATCCTAGTCATTGACGAAATTCACACCATTGTCGGAGCGGGTGCCATAGAAGGCAGCATGGACGCTGCTAATATGATGAAACCCGCCCTAGCACGGGGCGAATTGCAGTGTTTGGGTGCAACCACCCTCGATGAATACCGCAAGCATATCGAACGAGATGCAGCCCTAGAACGACGGTTCCAGCCTGTGATGGTGGGTGAACCCAGTGTTGAAGATACCGTTGAAATTCTGTTTGGTTTGCGTCCAGCTTATGAGCAACACCATCGCTTAACCATCTCCGATCAAGCCTTGTACGCCGCAGCAACATTATCCCATCGTTACATTAGCGATCGCTTCTTACCCGATAAAGCCATTGATTTAATTGACGAAGCGGGTTCTCGTGTGCGGGTGATGAACTCTAAACCCTCGCCTGAAACTCAAGAACTCAAGCGGGAATTGTCTAATATTATCGGTCAAAAAGAAGATGCGGTGAAAGCTCAGGACTTTGAGAAAGCCGGAAAATTACGCGATCGCGAAATCGAACTCAAAGATCAAATCGAAGCGATTGTTAAACAAAAAGACAGTAGCAAACCTGATCGCCAACTGATTGTTGACGAAGAAGATATTGCTGAAATATTAGCCGCTTGGACGAGTATTCCCGTTAGCAAACTCACCGAGTCTGAGTCTCAAAAACTGTTAAACATGGAAGAGACTCTCCATCAGCGCCTGATTGGTCAAGATGAAGCCGTTAGCGCGGTTTCACGGGCGATTCGACGGGCGCGAGTGGGCTTGAAGAACCCTAACCGTCCGATTGCCAGTTTCGTCTTCTCAGGGCCGACTGGAGTGGGTAAAACTGAGTTAACTAAAGCCTTGGCTGGCTATTTCTTCGGTTCAGAAGAAGCGATGATTCGCTTAGATATGTCCGAATATATGGAACGTCATACGGTGTCGAAGTTAATTGGTTCACCGCCTGGATATGTGGGTTTTGATGAAGGCGGACAATTAACCGAAGCAGTGCGGCGTCGTCCTTACACGGTGGTGTTGTTTGACGAGATTGAAAAAGCACACCCCGATGTGTTTAATATGTTGCTGCAAATTCTCGAAGACGGACGGTTAACGGATGCCAAAGGACGCACCGTAAGCTTCAAGAATACCTTGATTATTATGACCTCTAATATTGGGTCAAAAGTCATTGAAAAAGGTGGCGGCGGAATTGGTTTTGAATTTGGCGCTCCCGGAGAAGATTTGCAGTATACTCGCATTCGGAACTTGGTGAATGAAGAATTGAAGCAATATTTCCGTCCTGAATTTCTCAATCGTTTGGATGAAATTATTGTTTTCCGTCAATTACAACGGGAAGAAATTCGTCAAATTGCCGATATTATGCTGCGGGAAGTCTTCAAGCGTTTGGGTGAAAAAGGCATGACGATTGAAGTCACTGAGAAATTCAAAGAACATCTGATCCAAGTGGGTTATGATCCGAGCTACGGTGCCAGACCGATGCGCCGGGCGGTGATGAGTCTGTTAGAAGATGCGTTAGCTGAAGCGATGTTATCGGGTATCTTAACAGAAGGACATCATGCGATCGTTGACATGGATGAGCAAGGAAAGGTTAAAGTTTCTCCTGCTGAACGTCAACCAGAAGATCTCTCAGAGTACGCTGTTACAACTCATCGTTAATTGATCATTCTGAATTAATTTTAGGCGACATCTGTACAGGTGTCGCTTATTTTTTTTAAATCTATTTCTAGACCTCTGTTTATTGTGGTGTCCAACAAAAAGCGATCGCCATCAGATATTTCCGTTCCCGCTCAATGCTTCGGCGTTGGTTTGCCAAGGGAAACAGCTATTATAGCGGTGTGCGCTCGTATGAGGTACGAACCAGAAACCCGGTTTCTAGCAGAAACCGGGTTTCTACCGAATCGGTGTTGTACCTCACAGAACTGAAAACAGCTATTATCATCCTCAACTGAAGGATCTTCGCCATCTCCCATCAATCGATTTTCTCCTATAGCAGAGAAAGAGTTGATTAGGACACTGTTTTTCTGTCAAATCCTTTTATGATAAAGGTTTCAATTCTGTCTCCAGTCTCGGTGTCTCCTGATTTCTGCTATAGCCCTTTCAACTAAGGCTTAAGAACAACTTTAATACAGTTGTCTTTCTTATCCTTAAAAATCTTGTAGGCGTGAGGAGCATCTTCTAAATTGAGGCGGTGGGTAATGATAAAAGAAGGATCAATTTCGCCGTTTTGAATACGCTCCATCAGGGGATGTAGATAACGATGAACGTGAGTTTGTCCGGACTTCAGCGTTAACGCTTTATTAACAACTGCTCCCATCGGCATACTGTCAACAAAACCGCCATAAACACCCGGAATAGAAACCGTTCCCCCCTTCCGACAAGCAACGATCGCCTGTCGCAGTGCATGGGGGCGTCCAGTTTCCAGACGAACCGCCTGTTTCACCTTATCCACCAGCCCCATTGCATCGACACCATGCGCCTCTAAACCCACTGCTTCAATACAGCGATCTGGCCCCCGTCCGCCTGTCATTTCCTTCAAGGCTTCTCCGGCATCAACCTCTTCAAAGTTGATAATCTCAGCACCAGCCTCTTGTGCCAATTGTAAACGTTCCGGTACACAGTCAATCGCGATCACCCGTTCCGCCCCCAACATTAAGGCGCTGCGAATGGAAAACTGTCCAACCGGGCCGCATCCCCAAACCGCCACCGTATCGCCCGGTTCAATATCGCAGTTTTCTGCTGCCATATAACCTGTAGGAAAAATATCGGTTAAAAAGAGAACTTGTTCATCGCTCAAACCATCGGGAACTTTCATCGGCCCAACATCGGCAAACGGTACACGGGCATATTCCGCTTGTCCGCCTGCGTAGCCTCCCAACAAATGAGAATAACCATAGATACCAGAGGGAGAATGGCCGTACATCTTCTCAACCATCCAACTATTCGGGTTTGTATTATCACAAAGTGACCATAAATCCCGCTTACAGAAGAAACAACTCCCACAAGAAATCGTAAAAGGCACAACAACGCGATCGCCAATTTTCAGCTTTTTCACATTGGGGCCAACTTCAACCACTTCTCCCATAAATTCATGGCCTAAAATATCTCCCGATTTCATCGTGGGAATATAGCCATCGTAAAGGTGCAAATCTGATCCACAAATGGCTGTTGAAGTGATTTTAATAATGGCATCACTGGGATTCAAAATACTAGGATCGGGAACCGTATCAACCCGAACATCGTGGGTGCCGTGCCAACAAACTGCTTTCATAATCTCTTTTCTCCGTAACTCTAAATCATCGTTTTGTGTGGGGGTGTCTAAAATCAAACTGAGATGAAATCACAAAAATCATCCCAGAGAACAGATATCCTAGATCGCTACTTGAATCGGGAACAGGGAACAGGGAACAGGCAACAGCAGACTATGAAAGGATTCTAGGATGTAGAAATGTCCTAACCGAATTTTGTACTGCTATAGATCGCAAAATTAGGGGATTTCAAAGATTACGAACCTTGAGACTGCCCTTCGGTGGTGGCAATTTCTCCAGCTTCCATCAACTGCTTGAAACGACTTAACATCTGACCTAATTGTTGTTCGGGTTCAGCACCAAATAACTTGGCAATATTGGCTGTCATCGCACCGCCAGGGGGGTTGTATTCCATCACAACTTTTACCTCTGTTCCCCGGCCGCCTGTTGCCGGACGAAACCGCACAAACCCGGAATGATCGATATCAGCACCCTCAACGGAAGTCCAAGCAATCAACTCGTTCAGGCAATCATTGACAACGAGGGCATCCCATTCGATAGGAGTATCGATAACAGGGGTTTTAGCAACCCAGTGAGAGCGTTGATCGTCGTAAACGGTAACGGACTGAAGGTAATCAGTAAAGGTGGGTAAATTCTCAAAATTGCGCCAATAGTTGTAAAGTTCTTCGGCAGGTTTATCGATGATCACGGTTTTCTCAACACTGATGCGCTGGTCTTTATTCGCTTCTGTCGCCTCATCGAGTTTCTGCTGCACTTGCTTGACGGTGCTTTGATTTTTTGCCCCTTGGAAGACCAAACCGCCCCCAACTAAGGACATGAGTATACCCCGAAGCGATCGCTGTTTTAAGCCCATCAGCACAAGGGCGCTACCGCCCACCAGTGAAGCCCAACGTTCGGTATCACCTGCTGTATTTTCGGATGGCTGCTGAGAGCGATTGCTATCAATTATCTTTTCCATTTCACTCTACTCAATCAATGTTGTTGTCAGCATATAAAACTCAGCAGCTCCTGCAATCGCCCGAATGGTAGAAAGATGAAAAAATGGTGCAGCTTTCCTTACCTCATTAGGATGAGGAGTGAGTGTTGGTAATAAATGCTTCGGCGGCGCTGCTACCAAGGGGTTTAGCAAATAGATAACCTTGTCCACATTGACAGCCCAAATTTTTCAGATATTCAAATTGTTCAACGGTTTCTATGCCTTCTGCAATAATATCCATGTTTAAAGTTTTTGCTAAAATAATCACTGAACGAACTATTTCCTGAGTTTTCGCTTCACTAATCAGGTTCGTCACAAAAGAACGATCTATTTTTAAAACATCAATGGGATAGGTATGGAGATAACTCAGAGATGAATATCCCATCCCAAAGTCATCAATACAGATCTGAATGCCCAAAGATTTAATATGATTGAGGGTATAGGCGATCTCTCGATCTTCTTCTAGAAAAATATTCTCGGTAATTTCAAGTTTTAGATGAGTGGGCGAGAAGCGTGTTTCTTCTAGTGTTAACTCGATTTCTTCGATTAATTGAGGATGTTTGAGTTGTACAGGTGACAAATTAACACTAATATTCAAAGCTTCGAGTTGAGGAAATTTTTGTTGCCAATATTTCACCTGATAACAAGCCTGACGTAGTATCCATAATCCTATCCCATGAATCGCTCCATTTTCTTCGGCAATGGGGATAAACTCTATCGGAGAAATCAGACCCAGTTGTGGATGTTGCCAACGAATCAAAGCTTCAAAACCCCTGAGTTTGTTATCTTTGAAAGAAACAATCGGTTGATAATAAACCAACAATTGATGATGCTTCGTAATTCCTAATAAATCAGTATCCAGCTTCAAGCGTCGAGTTGCTTCTGCTTGCATCGCCGCATCAAAAACTTCACATTCATTTAAACGATTAATTTTAGCACGGTGCATCGCCGCATCAGCCGATCTCAGCAACTCTTCCGGTTCAGCATTGGCAATTGAACTCATCACCAATCCCACACTCATTGAGGTAAAAATTTCGGCTCCATTTAGATAAAAAGGAGTTCTGATCATCTGTCGTCTAATCCGTTCAGCAAAGCGTTTTGCGACATTCACATCAGATGTTTCTTCTAACAAAATAGCAAATTCATCCGTATCAACCCGCGCCAACATTGCCGGAGGTTCTAGGCAAGATTCTAACCGATGTGCTACCTCAATCAACAGTCGTTCAGCCGTTTGATGTCCCAAGGTATATTTAATAATTTGAAAGCGGTTGATATCTAGATAAATCAGAGAAAAATAACTTTTAGAGTCTGACTTTTGCATCTCTAAAAGAAAAGAAATTCGCTCAATTAAAAGTTTTTGATTGGGTAGATTGGTTAAACTATCATAGTAAGCGACACGCCATAATTTATCCCGCGAACGTTCTCGCTCGGTGACATCTTGCACCATCGAAAGCAACCCCATAAACTTTCCATCTTCTGCTCTCAATGGGGTATTATGCCATTCACACAGGATAAAACGTCCATCTTTGGTGAGATTTTCCTGGAGACTGTGAGCCGTCATATCTCCTTCGACAATTCGACGTAAAATGTGCTGAAAATGAAGTTGAATTGAAGGCGGAATAATTAATTCAGTTGGATGATTTCCTAAGACTTCAGCTTTGCTAAACCCAAAAATTTTTTCAGCCGCCGGATTCCAATCGGTGATATTAAATTGATGATCATGTAAAATACAAGCAATGGGCATCCGCTCAATTTGTAACTGAAGCCGTTCTTGTAGGTGTTTAGTTTGCTCAAATAATTGGGCGTTGAGAATTGCCATCACACACCGTTCAGCAACGATTTCTAACCAGTGAATTTCACGTTGCTCACAAGTCCGAAGTTGTTGCCATTCTAACTGAAGAACACCGACTAATCGACCATTTCGCCGGAAAGGAACACCCAACAACGTCCGCATTTGTCTTGGGTGACTATAAAAACTAGAAAAGCGAGGATCATTTTGGGTATCTTGAATATATATCGGTTCACGGCTCGCCGCCACCAAACCCGAAAACCCTTGACCAATTTTGCAAGTATATTCAGCCAGATGAGATTCAGGAACACCCACACTTGAACGGGGTTGAAGTCGATTATTTTCGTACAGCAACAGCACCGCAGCATCAGCAGAATTCACGGATACAATTCGATGGAGTAAAATTTGTAAAAGATCCTGGAGATCGAGGGTACTAATTCCATTTTCTGTAATAGTGCTTAAGGCTCGGAGATCATTAGTTTGTTGCTGAAGTTGCTCAACGAGTTGTTCTTGTCGCTGCATTAATTGCTTCTGTTCGGTGATATCTCGGGCAATGGCAATTAATCCTTTAATCTCACCTTCTGGACTGCGCCAAACATATTTACTTGACCAATAAATGCTGGTTTTTCCACCTGTAATCACCTGTTCTTCTAAACTTTTAGATAAACCTTTTCTGAGAATTTCCCTATCTGTTTCTTGAATTTCACGAGCATTATTAGGCGGAAGAAAGTCCCGATCATCACGACCAATAATTGCATTGGGTGAATACCCTAAAATCTCAGCCGATACGCTATTAAGCATCAGGTATCGTCCTTGAGTATCTTTGACAAAAATCGCATCACTACTCCCTTCAACAATGGCATGGAGTAAACTATTGCTTTCAGTGAGTGATTGCTGACTGCGACGAATTAATTCATAAAGCAATACACTGGTTAAGAATACAAAGAGCCATCCTTTTAGGGTTTGAAATTGGGTAATCAGTTGACTGTTATTCCAAAATAATCTTTCTAAAATCCAATCTGAAAACAGAATCCATAAACTCCCGAATAAACAGTAAATAAAAACAATATAAATAGGTTGATTTGATCTCGGCGAGTTTCTCAAAGTCATAATATTATGGGAAGGAGAATGATCGGATCTGAGAATTTCTCGGAATACAGTTGCTAGTTTAACCTCAATTTTGAATAATTTCTATCAACTTTGCATCATCTCTAAGAGCCATTTTTCCACGCGATCGCCCCAGACTTCTAGCGAATATTCAGATTCGGCTTGTTTTCGACAGCACAAACGGTCTATTTTGTCAAGCTTTTGAATCCCATTCACCAACCCGTCAACGCTATCGGGTTCTACTAGCCAACCTGTTTCCCCGTCTCGGACGATTTCCGCAGGCCCTCCCCGACGATAAGCAATGACGGGAACCCCACAGGCTAAAGCCTCAATAGCCACATTTCCAAAGGCTTCTACCCAGCGAGGAGTCATCAATAAAGCGCGACAGTCTCGCAGGTGTTTTTGTAACTCATGGGTTGATAGAAATCCCAAGTATTCTATCGGCGCATCGGGGTAGTCTTGCTGGATTTTTTCCCAATAGGATTTCTCCTGAATTTTTCCCATAATTTTCAAGGGAATTCCCGTAATTTTTGCAGCTAAAACGGCATCTTCCAACGCTTTTTCTGGGGCAATTCGACCTAACCAAGCTAACTGATTTTTCGGTTCAGCACAAAATTGATATTGATGAATCTCAATTCCACTGCCTATACAAGCAGCATTTTTAGAAGTAAATCCAAAAGTTTCTGCTTGAGTTCGGGTATAAAATCCAATAGTCTGAGGAAATTGTTCAACCGTCTCTTTAATAATCGTATCTAGCGCAACAGAAAGCGAACCCATACTCACCCAATGAGCAACTTTAATATTCAAAAAAGGTGTTAAATATAACGGCAACCAATCATAGGCAAAATTAATAATCACATCATAATTATTCTGCACTTGACGGGCATAATCCCACATATTGCCCAATACCGAATCGGAGGGTAAAATAATCGGAGTCTCTCTATCTTGAGATTGCGCCATGATTTGCAAATTTCCGGGAATTTCAACTAAATTAATTGACTCCAACACCGAACCCTCTGGGGCGACAACGGTAATTTGATGACCTTTTTGTTGTAACACCTTCGCCATATTTAACAGCGTTAATTCCACACCGCCACCTGTCCCAGAACCTAACGGCCCAACCGGAGTAGACATTAATAGTAATTTCAGTAAATTATCACTCATTTTTTTAGAATAACTCTATTTTTTAGTCTCAACTCTTTACCGAGGCGGTTCATCATTAATTGTCGGTAATGGCCGCATCCGACTGAATTTATCCGCCGCCCATCTCGCCGTTTCTCGTACCTCGATATCGGGGTCATCCGCCGCCCGTTGTAACAACTGATTCATCTGAACAATTAAGTCATAAATACGGGTTAAATCTCGAATTGCATTTTTTCTGACTTCTGCATTTTCATCTTGTAATGAAAGCGTTAACGCCCGACTCATGGGTTTCAGGGTGCGAGTGCCAATTTCTGAAAGCGCGGCTAAAATCAAACTTCGTTGTTTAGAATCAGAACTATAGAGTAAATCCACTAACGGTTGAATCCCTCGAGAATCGCCTTTTTGACCCAATTCCCAAATCGTTTGACTGCGTTTAGTCGGATCATGATTCTGTAATTCTAATATCAATTGTTCTACTCGGTCAAGTTGAGGTAAGCGGGGCTTATCTGTGATTAAAAACGTCTCAGCCGAGTGAACTTGGGGAGGTTTTTCTAGCGGTTTATTTTGGGGGCGAGGGGTATCTACATAACCATTATTCCCCCCTGGTTCATTTACACGGGAAGGAGATGATTTTGAGGGAAGTTCTAAAAGGGGTCGGTCTTCTAATGCCTCTTCGGGGCGAAACGGAGACTGGGAACTCCCAGGAATAAACGCATTTTCCGACTGCGTTAAAAAGGAGGAAGATTCCTCAACTGTCGCATCTGGGGGGAGTTCTTCTTCCGCTTCGGGTTGAGGGTTGTGACCAATTAACTTAACAATAATAAAAACCGCTCCCCCTGTCACAATAATTGACCCAACACCGAGTAAAATTAATCCCATCGGTAGTTGAGCGGGAAACTCAAACTTCGGCTTTTCAGAGGTAGAATTATCTTGGGCAAGGTATTCTACAGAGGGGGAAGGATGTCGCACTGCTGTAGAATTTGCAGAGATAGCACTTTGACTCGGACTGGAGAGGAAACCCGAGCAACTCAAGCAGGTGAGTAGGAATAGGGGAATGCGGTAAAGAACCATGAAACGCTATTGAGGATTTTCACAAGTCGGGTTTAACCTTTAGCTAGCTCCATCCTAACTTCTCTTGCACCCAGATTCTCATTTTTCAACCCATGTAAACAGATTAAATTCCCGAATGACACGAGAGCGAACCCACAAACTGACTCAAAAGTTCATTACCACTGAAGTTTTCAGTCAAAGTGGTGAACTCGGTGAACGACAAGTTTGGGAAACCGTTTGTCACACCTTTGCTCAACGTCATTGTATCGCTTATTGGCGCTATCCGATTTTTTCCAAGACGGGCGCCTTTCGCAAGGAACCTGACATTTTAATTGTAGATGCTGAGTTCGGTTTAATTGTCATCGAAGTTAAGTCTATCACGCTTGAGCAAATTGTGGGAATTTCCGGCCATGTCTGGGAATTGCAACAGTTTTACACCACTCGCATCACCCCTTACCAACAAGCAGAAAATCAACTGTATGCTTTACTCCAATATTGTCAGATTGAAAGCCAATTAAAACATCAAGTTTGTGGACGGGCGATGGTGGCTTTACCGTTTATTTTATCTGAAAGTTGGCAACACCGGGGCTTGGAAAAATTACCCAGTTCTCCACCTATTTTATTTCAAGATGATCTTGTAAGTTCATCTTCTATTTTAGACTTTATTACTCAAACCCCTTCCTTAGTTCCAGGGCAAAACCTCTCCCCTCAGCAATGGGAGTTATTACAAGCCGTTATTGCAGGAACGCCTTTATTTCGTCCTCCGACGCGGAAATTCTTTTTTAAAGCCAATCAAAACAAACGAGGGGAAATCTTAGCAAAAGTTCGAGAATATATTTCAAAACTCGATTTAAACCAAGAACGTATTGCTAAACAAATCCCTCCCGGTTTACAACGAATTCGCGGCATTGCAGGTTCAGGAAAAACGGTATTACTCTGTCAAAAAGCCGCCCAAATGCACCTTAAATATCCCGACTGGGATATTGCGTTAGTCTTTTTTAGTCGCAGTTTATATGAACCCATTATCCAACAGTTAGATCAATGGTTGCGACGGTTTAGTTGTCATCAAGTTCGTTATGATTCTCGCAATCAAAAATTGCGGGTGCTTCATGCTTGGGGTTCCAAAGAACAACCCGGACTTTATAATACGATTTGTCAAGCCGCAGGAATTTGGAGTTTAAGTGTTCGTCGAACAAGTTCTTCTCAACCTCACGAAGCATTAGCCGAAGCTTGTTGTGATTTACTGCAAAAATCTGTTATTCCCCAACTGTTTGATGCGATTTTAATTGATGAAGGTCAAGATTTACTGGTCGAAGATGAATTAAAGTTTGAAGGAAAACAGCCCTTTTATTGGATGGCGTATCAAGCTTTATGTCCGGTGGGTTTACAAGGAAATAAAACCCTAAAAATACTGCAACGTCGGTTAATTTGGGCGGAAGATGAGATGCAAAGTTTAGAAACGCTGAAAAGTCCAAACCCCAGCGAATTGTTTGGGGATAGCTGGGGACATCTATTAATAGGTGAATATGCTAATTCTATCAATAAAACAGAGATTTTATCTCGATCTTATCGGGTTCCGACCCAAATTTTAATCGCCGCTTATGGGATCAGTCTGGGGGTGTTACGTCCGGCGGGATTATTAACAAAAATGACAAGAATAGAAGATTGGGAAGCTATCGGTTTCCAGGTTCATCTTGAAAATACTGTTTATTCTCCCGGTCAAAAAAAAACCCTCTCTTATTCTTCTGAATATTCCGCTCATCCTGTTTCCCAGTTTTGGCAACATTCTTTAATTGAATTTGAAACCTATCGTTCCCGTCAGGATGAATTAACTGCCCTTACTCAACAGCTTTATCACAATTTAAGGATAGATGGCCTGCGTCCGAGTCGGGAAATCTTAGTCATTATATTAGGAGATGATTTTGAGGCGATAGCCTTGGAAACTTATGTTGCAAATTTTTTAATCAGTCAAGGATTAGATATTTATATTCCAGGGACAGTTGATTGTAATATTATTAGTTCTCCTAAACCCAACCCTAATCAATTTTGGTGTGAAGGGGGAATTACGATTTCTCGCATTCATCGGGCGAAAGGACAAGAAGCCGATATGGTGTATTTAGTGGGTTTTGATTATCTTGCCAAAGATGAAGCAAACCTCCGTTTTCGTCAACAACTTTTTATCGCCTTAACTCGCTCTAGAGGTTGGGTTAGATTAACAGGAATTGGTGCTTATCCGATGTATAATGAAATGGCGCGAGTGATTCAATCTGGGAATACATTTAGCTTTACCCAACGACAACCAACCCTGCGAGAAATTGGCTTAACAGAGGTGGGGGAAATGCTACGTTGTTATCGTCAGGGAAAGCGGAACTTTCGGGGGATTGATTTAGTTGGCGTTGATTTAACGGGAGTTTGTCTACGGGAGGCGAATTTGATGGATGCAAATTTAGCCCAAATTAATCTAACTCATGCTAATCTTGAGGGTGCTAAGTTATTGTTGGCTAACCTGTCTCAAGCGGTTCTCAACGGGGCGAATTTACAGCAAGCTAAGTTAGTCGGGGCTAACCTTTCTCACGCCCAATTGACTCATGCAAATCTGACCAATGCTGATTTACGAGATAGTGATTTAAGTAACGCTCAACTCATCGGTGCAACGTTAGAAGGGGCGAACTTAACAGGTGCCAATCTCAGCAATACAAATCTAACCGAAGCCAATCTCAAAGGGGCTGATTTAACCGATGTGACGTTACAGGACACAACATTCCCCAAGTTTAGCTTATCTGAAGCATAAAATTTTTTTCTGCCTTTGTCAACCCTTTCTCCATTTTTTTTCCGCCATTTTTATCAAGAAGCGGTAAACTATTAGAATAACCAACCCTCTTTTAATTGTTGATAACGGCAAGCAAACCCCATGAGCGATTTATACGTTTCTTGGTCAGATTATCACCAGGCAATAGAATCTTTAGCCGCGAAAATCTATCACTCCGGTTGGCAATTTAATCAAATTGTTTGTTTAGCCAGGGGAGGACTGCGAATTGGAGATTTACTCTCGCGGATTTATGATACGCCGTTAGCAATTTTATCCTGTTCTTCCTATAGCGGTTCGGAAGGTCGAGTCCGAGGTAAAATCAAAATAGCGAATCATCTGACCATGACCACAGAAACGCTTGGAAGTCGTGTTTTGTTAGTCGATGATTTAGTCGATTCGGGGATTAGTTTACAAGACTGTCTGTTGTGGCTGAAAAATCACTATGCGGCTGATCTTGAGGAAATCAAAACGGCTGTATTATGGTACAAAGCTTGTTCGGTGGTGGTTCCAGATTTTTATGTCGAATATTTAGCCGATTCTCCCTGGATACATCAACCCTTTGAACGCTATGAAAAAATGACTCCGGCTGAAGCTGCACAACTCAGCAAACACCCGAAACCCGCTATTCATTAAAAAATGTAGAGATTTCCGGAATGTCGGGGCTTTCATCTGTTATCAAGGGGGTGAGCTATTCTGAAAAACGCTATGGGAATTCAACGCCAATACCGCCAACTTGGGAAGCGGTTGATATTAATATTTTTGTTTATAGCGACGCTGGCTGGCTGTCGAATTTTTAGCATGACACCCACAGAAGAACCGTTACCGACTGTTTCAGCCCTCGCTGTTCCTCAACTTCCGGACTGGATAGAAAAAATTACTCCAACCGGAGAAGTGACATCTCTCAGTCAAATTCAGATTATTTTTAAACACCCGTTAATTCCGGTTGAGCGTTTGGATTCCCCAGAGCAACGTCAACTTCTCAATCAGTTTGAAATTACCCCGCAACTTCCCGGACAATTTCGCTTTTTAACGCCGCGAATGGTGGGCTTTCAAGCTGACCGAGCCTTACCCTTAGCTACACGCATTCAAGTTCAACTCAAACAGGGCTTATCTGACTTAGAAAATCATCGCTTAGACCAAGATTTAGCCTGGACGTTCAACACTGAGTCGATACAGCTAACGAACCTTCCCGGAACCGAAGAAAATCCGGGTTCAGCAGACAATCCCGTTGGTTTGACTCCTAATCTAACGTTTAACTCTAACGTCGAATTGGATTTAGACTCGTTAACGCAACATACAAAATTAGTTGCCGAAGCCTCCAATCAAGCCGTTCCCCTCAAGGCAGAACTCACGAAAAATCAGTTCAATTCGGAGTCTTTACCGCCTCAGACACAGTTCGACCCATCTAACCATATCTGGCAGTATACCATAACGCCCACCGAAAGTCTACAAAAAAGTACAAAATACACCCTACAAATCTTACCCGGACTGCATCCCAAGCGGGGAAATTTAGACAGTCAATTTCTCCTTTCTTCTCAAATTAAAACCTTTGATTCCCTACAATTTGAAACTCTACAAGCCTATGGTCAACCGAGTCAGGGAGGAACCTATGGACGGTTTGAAAATGGTAGCCCTCAACTCAAATTTAACAATCAAATTTTAGAAGAATCAGCCCGAGAAAATATTACAATTAACCCCCCACCGCCCCAAGACGCGCCTCCCCTCGTTCAAACCTATGGAAATAGCGATATTATTAACCTTAATCCTTGGGCATTAGAACCGCAAACCAACTATACCATTACCATTGGAAAAGATCTCAAAGATCAATTTGGTCAAACCTTAGAAAAACCTGTTACCATCTCCTATCAAACCGGAGATGTTGCGGCTGACCTTTGGGCGCCAACCGGGTTAAATATTTTCCCTTCAACCCAGAACTTACAGCTAAATATTGCCACAACAAACTTACCGCAGTCTCGATACACTGCTGCCTATAAAATTGTTGAACCGACGGATTTAGTCTATACCGATGTTGCTTATCCGAGAGAAAACAAAAAGAACCTTCTACCTGCGGAAAACAACTGGACTTCTTTCTCCGTCAAAAACCCCAAAAACGAAACCCAAGAAACCTCGATTAATTTACGAAGACAACTAGGAAAAGAGACGGGAATGTTGGCTTACGGAGTTAAAGCGAGAACCACTCGTTATCAAGAAGAAGGAAGACGACGCTGGAATGAACCCGAATTTTATGGGTTTGTTCAACTCACGAATTTAGGCGTTTTTTCCCAATGGTTTCCAGAGTCTGGAATTGTCAAAGTTAATCATTTAGAAGACGGTTCCCCGGTTAATAATGCCAGCGTTGAAATCTATCCCTCTCAACTCGATGCCCAAACTTTTTCAACTCCGAAACCCTGTGCTATTGGAAACACCAACGAAAGCGGAATATGGGTGTTAAATGCTGAAGACTTGCAACAATGTATGCAGGGCGATCGCTTTACAGAAGCCCCAGAACTCTTAGTGATTGCCAAAGAAGCAGATGACTGGGCATTTACCCGAACCTATTCCTATAGTGGGATGTATGCTTATGGAATTAATAGCGACTGGGAAAATAATAAACCCCTGTCTAGAGGTGTGATCTTTTCTGACCGTCAACTCTATCAACCGGGAGAAAAAGTCGCGTTAACAGGTGTTGCTTATTATCTGCAAAATGGCGAATTAAAACAAGATAAAAACGTCAACTATACTGTTACCCTCAGAACCTCCGACGGCAAAGAGAAAACCCTCGGAAGTTACCCAACTAATGAATTTGGTACATTTTCCCTGGAATTTACCCTAGATGAAGACCAAGCGTTAGGGGATTATAGCCTGAGTGCAAAAGCAGAAAATGAAGTTGAAATTTATGGAGATTTACGAGTCGCAGAATTTAAACCGCCCAACTTCAAAGTAGAGTTAAACCTCGATAAAGAAACCGCCATTCAAGGCGAAACCCTCACCGCTAATACCGAAAGCAACTATCTATTTGGTTCCCCCGTTGTAGGTGGGAAAGCGGAATATTATGTGACTCGTACCGCAACAGAATTTACCCCCAAAGGTTGGGAACAATATAACTTTGGGCGACAATGGTTTTGGCCGGAAGAAAAACCTACTTTGTCAAGTGATGTGTTGCAAAAAAGCAAAGTTCTTGACCAAGGCGGAAAAGGCACCCAAACCGTTAAAATTGACAAAGATTTACCCTATCCTGTCGAGTATCGAGTTGATGTACAAGTCTCCGATGTCACTAACCTAGCGGTTTCTGATTCTCAAAGTCTTACGGCTTTACCGAGTAACCGTTTAATTGGGTTAAAAACGCCCTTTGTCGCTGAAGCCAATAAAGCATTTCCGATAGAAGTTGTTGTTACTGACCCCAACGGAAAAGCCCTATCTAATATTGGGGTGCGTTTGGAATTGCAGAAAATGAATTATAGCAACGTTACCCGAGTGGTTGCCGGGGGACAAACGGAGAAAAATCAAGTCGAATACAAAACCGTTGCGACAACCGAAGTCAAATCAAATAAGACTCCAAAAACGGTTTCTTTAACCCCTCCTGAGTCGGGTTCCTATCGAATTCGGGCGAATTTTTCCAATAATTCTAGTGAAGTAACAGCCACAGATTTACAAATTTGGGCGACAGGTGATTCTCCTGTATTTTGGGGTGAAAATAACGACAACCGCCTGCAAATTGAACTCGATAAAGACACCTACAAACCCGGAGAAACCGCCACCGCTTTAATTAAATCTCCCTACCCCGAAGGAGAGTTATATTTTGCAGTGGTTCGGGATAAACCCTTGTATGAAAGCCTAACAACCGTAACAGGTGGCGCCCCACAAATTCAATTTACGGTTACTTCAGAAATGTTACCGAATGCAGCAGTAGAAGCGGTGTTAGTTCGTCAAGGTGAACCCCTGTCAGAAGTCGAACCGGGAAGCGTGGAAAATTTATCTCAAATTGGGTTTGTTCCTTTTAAAACCGACTTAGCTGAAAAAACGCTAAACGTGACAATTACCCCTACAAAATCAGAAGTTGAACCGGGTTCAGAACAAACGCTACAACTACAATTAACTGATGCAAATAACCAACCCCAACGCGGACAATTTACCGTTATGGTGGTTAATGAAGCGATATTACAACTCACAGGTTATCGTCCCCCAAATTTACTCGAAACCGTCTACGCTGAACAACCCATTTCAACTCGTTTTAGTGATAATCGTCCCGAAGTTGCTCTAGAGAGTATGACAACCCAATTAGCTAAAGGTTGGGGATATGGGGGCGGTTTTTCTGCGGGAATTGGAAATACTCGTATCCGCAAAAACTTTCAAGCCTTAGCCTATTATCAAGGTTCAATTGTCACCGATAATAGCGGAAAAGCCAACGTTACCTTTAAACTTCCCGATGATTTAACCACCTGGCGAGTTATGGTGGTTGCAACCGATGGAAACTTTAAATTTGGTTCAGGTGAAACGACATTTATTAGCACACAATCTCTGCTTTCTAACCCGATTTTACCACAATTTGCCCGTCCAGGCGATAAAATTTTAGCCGGAGTTTCCGTTACGAATAATACTGGAAATAAAGGAATGATTGACATCAAAGCCGATGTCGCAGGCGGCGTTAAACTTTCTCCTGGAAACGCCAACACCCAAAGCATAAAACGCCCCATACAAGCGGGAACCCAAGCTTACTATTTCCCGGTATTAGTTCAAGATGTTGGCACCTCTCAAGTGAAGTTTCAAACCGCTTTTGATGGGAAAACTGATGGCTTTGAAGTTCCCTTAGAAGTCAAACCTGTGTTAGTCACTGAACAAGTGATTGAAAGCGGAACCACAACTAATTCTCTGAATATTCCGATTAATGTTAGTCGGGATACAGTCAGAGATACAGGCGGTTTATATATTTCCCTCGCCAGTACCTTAATTCCCCAAATAACCGCCCCCGCCAAACAAATCTTCAATCAAACTGATTTACCCTTCCTTGAACCTGCGGCGAGTCAGTTGTTCATTGCATCCAACTTACAACAATTAAGTCAAAAATATGGTCAAAATTTCAGCGAGTTAAACCTCAACGCCCAAGCCCAAAAATCCCTTGAACAAATCTTCCAACTGCAACAAAATGACGGAGGACTAGCTGTTTATCCTGAACAAAAAACCTCTAATCCTCTCTTGTCTGCCTACGCCGCAGAAGCCTTAGCAAAAGCCTCCCAAGCGGGATTTAAGGTTGATGAAAATAAACTCAATCAACTCGAATATTACCTCAAACAAGCCTTAGCAAACCCTGAAAAAAATGAATTCTGTGGCGATGATTTACTGTGTAAGAGTCGAGTGAGGTTAAATATTCTCATGGCGTTAGCACAATTGGGAGAAAAACGCAATGATTTCATGTCTGATATTTATGGCTTACGCGATGAATTTGATACCGTAACTCAAATCAAACTCGCCCGTTATTTATCGAACTTCCCCGAATGGAATTCTGAATTTAACGAATTAGTCAATAAACTGCAAGAAATCGTTTATCAAACGGGACGAACCGCTACGGTTAATATTCCCAAACAATACGGTTGGATGAGTTCAGATATAACCGCCCAGTCGCAAGCGTTGCGTTTATTGGTGAGTCAAAATAGCCAACCCGAAACGATAGATAAACTCGTCCAAAGTTTACTCAATCTTCGTCGCGAGGGAACTTGGGGAAGCACTTACAATAACGCCGAAGCCCTCACTGCATTAGCGGAATATGCAGCCCTAGAACCCACTCCCGAAAACTTCCAAGTTCAAGTTAAATTAGGCGCGAAAGACTTAGGTTCAACTCAATTTAATGGCTTTAAAAACTCCAGTTTCACGCTCAATATTCCGATGTCAGAACTTCCTCCGGGCAAGAATAATTTAATGATTCAAACCTCTGGAAATGGAAAACTGAATTATTGGGTATCCTACGAATATCGCTTAGAAGAAAATCAACCCGGACGGTTAAATGGGTTAAGAATTGAACGCAAAATTCAGCGAGTTAATGACAGTGAAGTGTTGAAAAAAATGGGATTAACAGCCGAGGAAGAACCCCTAGAAGTTCAACCCGGACAAGTGTTTGATATTGGCTTAGAAATTATCACTGACCATCCCGTTAATAATGTGATGATTACTGACCCACTTCCGGCAGGTTTTGAAGCCATTGATAACCGTTTTAATACCAGTAATTCCGCCTTACAAGCCCAAACCGATAGCTGGAATATTAACTATCAAACCATTTATCGTGACCGAATTTTCGCCTATGCAGACTCTCTTGAAGCCGGGGTTTATCAACTGCATTATTTAGTCCGTTCTGTAACGCCTGGAGAGTTTCTCTGGCCCGGTGCAAAAGCCTATTTACAACAAGCCCCTGAAGAATTTGGACGCAGTTCATCTTCAAGTTTAGTGATTTCTGAACAGTCCTAATTCTTGTCTGAAATTGAAAGAAGAATGCTACCCATCTCTTTCTAAGGAACAATTAAAAGGCAAGATAGAATAGGGAAGGGGGTTGAGTAAATTAATCCCCTTTCCCTGATTTCTGTAGAGATGTTCAATCTATCTTCCTATCAATACAGTCAGCAAACATTAATCGATTTTTGATGACTAGGGATGTGTTAGTTTGTCATCAATAGCAATTTAACCTAATTCTTTGACTATAGAAATCACCCAAGCTAAAATAATGGTGATCAAAATAATTGCTTCTAAAACCCGAAAAATCTGAGCGGAATTGGGGGGATGAAAAACTTCATCAAGACGAAAATTAGCCTTCCATTCAGAAATATTTTTTCGCCATAAACTCGGACTATCCTGACTGCGGAACTTCCAATTCATAATAGACAATAGCAACGGAGTTCCCCCAACTTTCGCCGCCATTAATAGATGAAATGCGATCGCTAACACCAAAACTACCCAAGAAATCAGGTGAAGATAATACCAAGTATGATTAAGTTCTCCTTGGGGTAACCATTTCTCACTCATCATCTTACCCGAGAACAGCGCAAAAGTAAGCGCAAAAATTGCCAACGTGTTTGTAATACGATGTAGGGTGTACCCAAAAATCGGTTTTCCCGGTTCACTCAGCTTTTGCAGAGAGTCGGGTTGAATCAGGCGTTTTTGACCCCGACGAAAAGCGTATACTACAAAGATGGGAAAAATCAGCAGCGTCCACAGCCCAAAGGTACCATGAATCCCTTCAATCGCTTCTAACTTCGGTAAAAAAAATCGCCCAAACCGCCCATCATAAGTATCATACGTCCAAGCTGCCGTCAAAATTGCCGCGATCGCACAGATCCCTGTGACTCCATGCAAAATGCGGAGAAGCAGGGGTTGATAGGGCTGAGTAAGTTTACCAGGCATCTTTGAGACTCCGTTTTATTTGATTTTTGTCTATAGTAAATCAATTAACTATTGACTTTAATCTATAGTTAATTCCTCTACAAACCCCATAATTAAAGGATTTTTCCCCTATTTGTCCCCAAGGTACAAGATCGGGGTAAAAAAACTTTTGCCACACCCCTTGACAAGTTGTGTAGTATGTTTGTAGTATATAAATGTGGCAAGCAAAGGAAAGCGATAAAGCTTGATTCAGCAAGCCATCCGCACCTTGACAACTGAATATTATACTACATTTTCCCGATGTAGAACAGCGAAGTCGTGGGTATTTGACACTCTTCGCGCTGAAAGCGACGAAGATTCTTGCACGAAGAAAACTTCGATGGGCATTGTCAAGATGCCTCTAGTGTGCGGCAATTTTTGGTAATACCCAAAAAGTACCATGAAAAAAATTATTTCTGTATTTCAGCGAAACTATAATAGCGATCGTCAAGTACGAAATGAAGTTGTATCCGGCGCCCAATGGGTACTTCAGGGAGAAGGAATATCAACTCGGAAATGGGATGGTACCGCTTGCAGAATTCGAGAGGGAAAACTCTACAAGCGTTATGATGCCAAAACAGGACGTCAACCGCCTGTTGGGTTTGAACCTTGTCAAGAGCCAGATGCGATAACAGGTCACTGGCCGGGTTGGATTCCTGTCAAAAATACATCAGAAGATCAGTGGTTTAATGAGGGATTTGTTAACTATCAAGCTGTTTATGGATCTCCTGAAGACGGCACTTATGAACTCTGCGGGCCTAAAATTAATGGCAATCGTGAAAAGTTAAGTCAGCATATTTTAATTAAGCATGGTGACGAAGTTTTAATGAATGTAGGATGCACCTTTGCTGAAATTAAAAACTATCTCAAAACGGCTGATATTGAAGGAATTGTTTGGCATCACCCCGATGGTCGAATGGCAAAAATAAAGAAACGAGATTTTGGCTTTGAACGCTAAATCTGTATCTCTGGAGGTGGATAATATGACTCAAATGACCGTAACGGATGCGTTAGCAGAATTAACGTTATTAGAAAAACGAATTGAATCAGCCCGAGCCGCTTTAGACGGCAATAATTTAATTACTGTTGTTGAAATTGGTAAAGTTCCAACGGGTTATAAATCTCGTCAGGATTATACCACTCAAGCCCGTGCTGCTGTTCAAAAAGTTGATGCGTTAATTACCCGACGCCGAACCATTAAACGAGCAATTGTATTATCCAATGCGTCTATAATCGTTTCGGTTGCTGGTCAAGAAATGACGGTGGCTGAAGCGATTGAAATGAAAACTTTCATCCTGTATTCTGAAGCGGTTTTGAATACAATGTTGTTGGCTTATAACCGCGCTCGAAAAGATTTTGATGTCGCCCAAGCACGGGTGAAAGAACGTCTGGATAAATTGGCGATGGAAGTGTTAGGAAAAAACGCCGCTTCTGAGAAATATCAATCTTTAGCCGATAGTTTCTTAGCACGTGAAGGTGTCGAACTCCTAGACCCCACTGATTTAGCCGCAGATCTTGAACAACGGCAAACGTTTGTCGAAGAATTTCAATCAACGGTTGACCGGGTATTATCGATTAGTAATGCTCGAACTTTGATTGAAATTCCTGATTAAATATTATAAGATTGTCGTAAATTAAATTACTGTATTTTTGACAATCTTCAACTTTTAAAAATTAGTGCTGGTCACTCGAAAACCTCTAAATTTATGGTTTTGATGGATAGCTCAATGGGTAGAGCGCATGATCTTCAGTCATGAGTTGTTGGTTCGATTCCAACTCCATCAGCCATGAACCTTAAAGCTTAACGTTCAACGTTTAACGCTTAAATCTCAAGCCTCAAACCTTAGACTATTAACGCTTAAATCCCAAAGATTAACGTTCGATAAAATCCAGGGATAATGGTTGCAGGTTCCATAAAACCTTGAGGTTTCCACTTGGCTGAGTGGTCAGCACTTTCAAACTTTTTAAAATAGGTAATCAAACCAGAAAAGAAAACACAAGGGTCTGTAGCTTAATCGGGAAAGCACCGAGCTTGCACCTCGGGAGATGTCGGTTCAACTCCGACCAGTATCCATTAGGTTTATTGCCTAATTCACTGCAAAAAATTCTAATTAAAATTGAGGCAAAAAAATATAATGACAATCTACTTTTACGGTACTAGCCAAGAACCTTATGGCTGTTTTTCTAACTTTTCACAACAAGGTTTTGAGCTAGATGGGCTTTGGTGGCCCACCAACGAACATTACTTCCAAGCACAAAAATTTGTTGAAACGGATCGCTCTTGGTTCGATAAAATTAAAACAGTCAAAACACCCAAGGAAGCCGCGAAAATGGGACGCGATCGCAAACATCCTCTCCGTCGTGATTGGGAACAGGTCAAAGATGAAATTATGCAGCAAGGAGTGTTACGAAAGTTTAAAACTCATGCTGATATTTGTGAGATACTTCTTGCTACAGGTGATGAAGTTATTGTTGAGAATTCGCCTGTTGATTATTACTGGGGATGCGGTCAAGATGGTAGCGGGAAAAATAGGCTGGGAGAGATTTTGATGGCAGTACGAGAAATCTTGCGTCAACAACAAAATTACTAACTCAATATTCAGATTCAACAGCAATTCACAAAAAAGGGTCTGTAGCTTAATCGGTAAAGCATCTAGCTGGCTGCTAGAAAGATGTCGGTTCGACTCCGGCCAGTATCCATTGTGGAGTCTGAAGTCAAAGTGGTCGAGATGCTGGTTTGTGACACCAGTAATAATGGGTTCAAGTCCCATCAGACTCCCCTTTCGGAAGATACTGCTGAAGGGACAGCAACCCGTCTTGAAAACGGGAGCAAGGTAACACTTGGGGGTTCGATTCCTCTATCTTCCTTCAATTCAGCTATCAAAATTTCAAGAAACCTCAACAACATCCTTTAGTTGAGTTTATCCAAACTGTAGGTCATTTCAGTCAAAAAAACGCTGATGTGCTTCTAAATATTCTACGGTTGTATTTTAACACCTTAATCCCTTATTATATAACGCTTGTAGCAACTTAACCTGTAGGGGTGAAGTTGCTGTAACAAGCTTAGGGTAAGGTGTATATGTTTTATAGTTCGACTTTTTTGAGTTCAGCCGGACGTACAGCAATTTGTTGAGTTTGATCGCCTCGTTGGACTTTAATATTCAAAGGTTGACCGACCCGACTGAGTTCAACTTTACTTTGTAATTGATCCGCAGTGGTAATAGTTTCGCCGTCAATTTGAGTAATCACATCACCGCGACGTAAACCGGAACTCGCCGCCGGACTATCTGGAATGACTTGAACGACTAATACGCCTTTGATTTCTGGAATTAACAACGGTGAGTTTGGATCACGGTTAAACTCTTTGGCAATATCCGGCGTTAGCGTCACCATTCGCACCCCAATATAAGGATGAGAAATCTCCTCGCCGCGTGCGAGTTTGTCTTGAATTGATTTGGCTTTATCAATGGGAATGGCAAATCCTATTCCTTGACCATCTGCCCGAATGGCGGTGTTAATTCCAATCACTTCGCCTTGACCATTTAATAACGGCCCGCCGGAGTTTCCGGGGTTAATCGCGGCATCAGTTTGAATGAAATCTAAGCGTTTATCGGGAATCCCAACTTGTGAACTGGGACGATTTAAGGTGCTAACAATTCCCAAGGTTACGGTGTTATCTAAGCCTAAAGGATTTCCGACTGCGATCGCCCAATCTCCGACTTGAACTTCGGCAGAATTTCCTAAAGGAGCAACGGGTAAATTATTCCCATTAATTTTAACGACGGCTAAATCAGAGGGTTCGTCAACGCCTCGTACTTCCCCTTGAAATTCTCGTCCATCTCGCAGAATAACGGTTACTTTATCGGCTCCTTTAACAACATGAGCATTGGTTAAAATGATGCCGTTGCTATCAACGATAAAGCCCGATCCTTGTCCGCGTTGTTGAAATTGTTGGGGGGTTTGAGGTGCGAATTCTTCACCAAAAAACCGCCGAAAAAACGGATCATCAAAAAAGGGATCGAGGTTGCGTGTTATGGTACGTTCGGTATCGAGTCGGACAACGGCTGGCCCTACTTTGTTAACAGCCGCAGTTACAAAGTTACTAACGGCGGGATTTGTTGGGGAAATGGCGACAGTTTGGGGTTGAGGTTGAACCGCGACAACTTCTGTTACCTGATGACTATTTGCGTTAGCTGGGGGTAGCACAAGAGCGGGGAATACACGCAAGGATAATAATGTTAAACCTACACTTAAAAAAATTGTCAAAACATAGCTAATAATTTTAGAAAAGGAAAAACGCGACTGTTCATAGGATGACATAATTTCCTCCTTTGTTGGTTTAACTCAAGTGCTTAACGACATCCTTCATTTAGGTCTATGAACTAGGATAACCTATTTTTGGACTGAAAAAAATGAAATTTTAACCCAAATAGACTCGAGGTTTTGGATGTTTTCAATTTTCATTGAATCCGGTTTAAATTCAGGATGAAATATCGGGAATGCTTCCCGGAAATTTGACCTCATAAAAACTTCCCTATCTTTTTTACAATTTGGATCTAATGAAAAGTCAACGACTCAAGGAGTCGCCAGTCATTTGCTATTAATTTGCAGTTGTTTATTTTGAATTTTGTTTTATTTCGCCTTCTTTCCTCCTCTCTAAAGTTGCATACCGCCTAGATGAGTTCGAGGATTAAACTGGCTAACTTGACTAATTTTTTCATAAAGTTCCTGTTCTTGAGAGCTAATATTTTTCGGAACGACGACTTTTAATTTAACGATTTGATCACTGCGTCCACCTTTGGGATAAATCCAACCTTTTCCTCGCAGTCGTAAGGATTGACCCGAATCAACTCCTGCGGGAACTTTCAGCGTTACTAAACCATCAGGAGTTGGGACTTGAATTTGACCGCCTAAGATAGCTTCATCAGGACGAATGGGAACTTCACAGACAATATTATCGCCGTCAAACTGGAAAAAAGGATGAGGTTGTAAATCAACAATTAAATATAAATCACCTCGTTGTTGAGTGGTTGCATTAACTCCTCCTTTTCCTTTGACGCGAATTCGAGTTCCGGGTTTCACGCCGGGAGGAATTCTGACTTTAATCATCTCATCATCGAGTTTAAATTGTTTGAGTACACCGTTAAAGGCTTCTGAAAAGGTTAAGGTAATTGAGGCTTCAAAATCTCGTTGGGGAACTTGTGCATATCCTCCGCCACCAAATAAATCCCCAAAAGGATCATTAGGAATTGAAGAACCTGTTTGCGAGGAAGTACGATAGCCGTAAGTTCGTCTAGAACCGCCTCCTACACCGCCAAAACGCCCCAGTAACTCGTTAATAAAGTCGTCAAAATCACCATACTGACTGAAGTCAAAATCAAAGCCCCCTCCGGGTACACCACCTTCTCCAGCTTGACTCCAATATTGACCAAATTGATCATATTTTTTCCGTTTATCGGGGTCAGATAATACTTCGTTCGCTTCGTTAATATCTTTAAACCGTTGTTCGGCTTCTTTATTTCCAGGGTTTAAGTCGGGATGATATTGGCGAGCCAGACGACGATAGGCTTTTTTTATCTCATCTGAGCTGGCATTTTTAGGGATTCCCAACACTGCATAATAGTCTTTATAATCGGTTTTAGGCATTCATATTCCTCCTTCTTTCATCTAAGATAACAGAATTGGGAACCGGGCTGCGAAAATAATTCTCGCGCTACCCCATTCCCAATCCCTAAAACGCTAGTTTAGACTCGGTGTTAAATCATTCTATTTGAGATTTAGAGTGGGTCTCGAATGATTTAGACTTTCAGGGTAAGCTTTACCCTCTAACCTGAATTACAGCCGCTTTCAACTATCCCAGAGACACTTTAACCACTTTATTCTTTTCTTCTTCGGCTTTCGGTAGGGTGAGCGTTAAGATCCCATCTTTGTAGTCTGCGCTTACATTTGTGTTTTGAATGCGAACGGGTAGGGGAATTACACGACGGAATTTTCCATAACGGAACTCTGTGCGAGTCATTCCTTTTTCTTCCGTTTTGATCTCCGATTTTCGTTCACCGCTAATGGCAACGGCTTCGGCTGTGACTTGAATATCAATGTCTTTGGCTTCCATTCCGGGAACTTCTAATTTCAGATGAACTGCGTCTGTTGTTTCCTCTATTTCAGCAAGCGGAACAAAAGCAGTTGTCGTCCGTTCCATCGGGGAACCATCATTGGTAAAGCTATCAAATAAACGGTTCATTTCCCGTTGTAAGCTATCAATTTCCCGTAAAGGTTCCCAACGCATTAAAGGCATAGCTGTTACCTCCTTGTTAAATTTGATGAACTTCTAGACTTACTAGGTTTAATCCTTACCTTCTATACTTAGAGAATACAGAACTTATTTTTGTTGTGAATTCGGTTTTAACGACTCTCTGATTCGCAATAACCCTACTTGGAATTAGAGGTTTAATGGGTGTTTAACCGTATAATCAAGGTTCGGTTAACCCGACCTGACGTTAATTCAAGACAATTTGAAATTGATCACTGATTTCAGTTAAAATATATTTCGCTTTGATTGAACTCTAGCTTGAAATAGATATGTGTAATAGTTTTTTTTCTAGGCCAGTTATAGTTTCAGGAAAAATCTCACTTAAAAGAGTAAGCTTATCGGTAAATTTATTGAAAGCTGTATTGTAAAAGCTACGCAGAATAAAAGACATAAAAGCACGCGGTGTAATCGGAGAACAAACAGGAATCCTACAATTTTTGAATTGTCCTAAAGTTAAGTGACATTGAGGATGATCTATTTCTTTAAAATTTTGAGGATCATAATCAAATCGAATAGGAACAGGCAGTATATTTTTGGCTATTATATCTGCATATATTTCATCCAGTTCATAAATCTCAGGATCATTTTGAAAGGCTTCTAGATAAGGTGATGGGAAAAAGGCTAGTCTATGTGAAATTAATTGAGATTTTTCATAAGTATACAAAAATTGTATTAATGCTCCATCAATCATTTTTATATTGTAGTTCTTATTTTGGTCTAGTTCATCGTATATTTCTTGATATCTAACATTTTTTAATGCGATTGAAATATCCTGCATACCTGAGTAGGAAACTTCATATCTATCTTTTGCTGATGATTCACAAGAAGGAAAGTTTTGCTTAACCGATAAACCACAGGCTATGAGTTCGGTTGTCATCATTTCAATCTCTTTATAAATGACTTTATAGCTAATCATTAACCAAATTTTTGAGACTTTCTATCATATCTTGAGGTAAATCTTCCTTATTGATTTCACCTTTTTTGAAGGCTTCAATAACTTCTTGTAAGCTATTTTTTCTTTGATCAAGCTTCGCCCGTTCCTTACGACTCATATCTCGATTAATCAGATTCATTTGTCTACGTTCTTCTTCCGTAGGATACTTAAATTCAAGCACAAATTTTCTGTTCTTAACTTGATTAAACTCTTTTTCTAAATTTTGCATAGATTCACCATATCCAACCACTCTTAACCAAGCTTTACTTCTTGTCATAGCAGTAAACAGAATATTCCGTTTTCGAGCTAAATCTAAACCAGAATAGCATTCGTGAGCATCGATGACATAAATCATGGCTGCTTCATTTCCCTTAGCTCTATTAATACTTGTGAAAGTAATAGCCTGTTCACTAAAAAAGTCATCAGGTGAGGTTGTAACACCCGCTAGATTAGAATTTATACCCTTCTCAAAAAGAGAAGCTCTCGCTTCTCCTACCGCAGATTTAGTGGTCAGTGGATTAGGATGAATAACCATAATATCATCATATCTTAACTCATCTTCAGTGATATTTTTCTCTATTTGTTCTACTAACCACTGAGTCTGTTCTCGCTTATCCTTAAATGACTTGAAAATAATTAAATCGTCAATCGGTGAATGATCTTCTAGAAATTTAGGACTGGTATCGCTCGTTCTAGCAAGTTTGACAAATTTTCCGTCCTCTAATGTTCCTTCTTCTACGACATAACCAATATCTCTCCATAGTCCTGCATATTCAAACATTTGAATCAATCCTTGATCTCTATAAATCCCGAAACCCAGTGCATGAGCAGAACTTAAGAGCGGACGAGAATTTCTATAACATTTTTTTAGTATAATATCTTGTTTAGGTTCTCCTGGTATATTCTGGAGTTGAACATAGGGTTTACCCTGAATATCCTCACCAAAAAGAACTTCTGGTGATTCCATAACTTTTTTATTAAGATTTTGTAGTTCGTCATAAGCATATACTAATCTTTTAGGTGGCTTCAGCATTTGATAACAAAGTCTGAGAAAATATCTTGAAAAATCTTGTGCTTCATCAACCATTATTGCATCATAATAGGGATTGAATTTATTGATTTTTTTTAGAGCTTCTTCACAAACATAATCAAACTCTTTTCCAGATAGGTTAGTGAGCTTTTTTGCTGTATTGAAATCTCGATATTCAATATTATGTCTTTTACAAACTTCATAATAAATACCTTCCGAGGATGGACTTCCCCAAGCATGAATAATTTTTACTCTATCCCAGTCTGGCTCTTCATTAGTGTGTTCAATTGTAAATATATTAATAAGTTGTTTAAACTGACCTTTTAATGAACGAGTATTGAAAGTAACAGCAATATTCCAGTCAGGATGCTTTGCATGAAGATAGGCTACTTTTAGTGCTAGAACTATTGTTTTACCTGAACCAGCAAGACCTCTGATTCTCTGGACTCCTTCAACCGTCTCAATAACAGCCTCACTTTGATTTCTGTCTAAATTAGCAATAGAATCCTCTAGTTTCAGAAGTTTTGCACCTCTAGAGTTTTCTGTTTTAATATTGTTCCGAGACTTTTTCTTTCGGATTGTCGTTATCGCTTGTATAACTGAATTTAGCTTTTCAAAATATTCGTTGCCATTTTTCCAGGTTTTATGGTTTAAATATTCATCAAGTTCATCAGTTTTCGTGACAATAGGATATTCATCTGAAATATCAGAAGGTTTTTGATTGAGTGCAGGTGCAAAAGTTAAAACACCAATGTCTACCATTAGGTTTCTTCGTTGAGTCAGAGATTTTTGTTGAAGGAGTTTTGATTGTAACTTATTAAAGCTTTCATCCTGTACTTCTTCTATATTTTTATCAATAGAAGTGCCTTCAATAATATTGAAAATAATTACTCCATGCTCTCTAGATACAAGAAGAGCATCAATTGGATATCCTCCTTGAGATGTTCCTATAATTGGATATCCCAAATATAAGCTACCATCAATATTAGATTTACTTTCAAAATATTCAGCTAACCTTCTGGATGATTCAGGCTTGTCTAAAGTGCCTCGTATAACATGAACCATAGGATAATTTGCGCTAAAGTTACAGTGTATATCTTTTATTATATCCTTTTCTTCAGGACAGGAACTCTAAATTTTGAACACCTGATGATGAACGTTTTACCAATCCGCTTAAAACCAAACCAAGATCTAAAACTCAGCTTGCAAGAGATCGCCGTGACGGATCAAATTCAAGCAGGATTTATTTTAACGGCAGTTGGCAGTCTCCAACAAGCAACTGTGCGCTTTGCCGGTCAAGAAGAAAGTGAGTGTTTACCAAGAAAAACAGGTTTAGAGCAAGGTCGTTCACGACGGATTATTTTCTGCTACAATAGTTTATCGTGGCTCGACAATGATAACTGTGATCATTTATGAAATGAAGCTGCAAGGAACCCAATACCAGTACAGAAAGTTAGACGAAGCTATCCGTACTGGTAGGTTTGTTCGCAACAGCATCATCAAAGCATGGATAAATGGTCAAGTTCAAAGTCGCAACGATGCTTATGCCTACTGCAAACTGCTGTCAGACAATCCAGACTTTCCCTGGGTAAACAAACTCAATTCTATGGCTCGACAAGCGCACGCAGAAAGGGCTTGGGCATCGATAGAGCGATTCTACAAGAATTGTCGGCAAAAAATACCCGGTAAAAAGGGATTTCCTAAGTTTAAAAAGTATCAAGTCAGAGCATCGGTTGAGTACAAAACTTCGGGCTGGCAACTGTCGAAAGATAGGCGTTATTTAACGTTTAGCGACAAGTTTGAAGCGGGTACATTTAAACTTTGGGGAAGTCGAAACCTGCACTTCTATCAACTCCAACAAATTAAACGGGTTAGGGTGATTAGAAGACACGATGGTTACTATGCTCAATTTTTGATAGACCATAAAAGGGAGGAAAACAAAGAACTCAGTAACAAACAAACAGGTTTGGATGTCGGTTTAAATCATTTCTACACTGATTCCACCGGGATACAGATAGACAACCCCCGCTTTTTAAGAAAAGACGAGCGACGAATTAAAAAGCTGCAACGTCGATTATCTCGAAAAAAAAAGGGAAGTCAAAACCGTAAAAAAGCCAGGAATCGGTTAGGTAGGGCGCATCTAAGAGTTTCACGCAGACGTAATGATTGGGTTTGTAAACAGGCCCAACACGTCATACAGTCTAACGACTTGGTAGCGATAGAAAACCTACGGATACGCAATCTAGTTAAAAATCATCATCTAGCCAAGTCAATTAACGATGCTGCTTGGTACAGATTTAGAGAATGGTTAGAGTATTTTGGGAGAATTTATGGGGTTCCGGTGATTGCCGTTGAACCTGCATACACATCTCAAAATTGTTCAAACTGCGGTGAAAAGGTTGTCAAAACTCTCAGTACGAGAACTCATAAATGTCCTCACTGTGGGTATGTAGCAGACCGAGACGAAAATGCCGCCAAAAACATTCTAAAATCTGCACTCAAACAGTTATCAAATCAAGAAACGGATAAGAAATAGATTAACGGATTAACTTGACTGTAAAACGCATAAATCTAGGCTTCTCACACGTAGCTTAATCCGTTTTTCCGCTTAATATCTGTTTTGAAAATACCGTCGGGCAGATGGAAATTAACGCCTCCCGAGAGACTGACCTCTGCTTGGACGGGGAAACCCAACCCTTGTAAGTCAACTCGTAGAAAGAGGAAGCCCAAATAGTGATATTTGGAATCTCCGTCGTTTACGGCGGAGAGGATGTCAAGAGGACGGTTTGAGATTGTTTCTTTAGTGGGAACTCTCTCAATAGAAGGGATTCATTTACATATTGCTTTAGCAGATGCTCACGGCAAAACCATCGGCGGACACCTACAAACAGGCTGTATTATTTACACGACTGCTGAGATTGTAATTGGCACAGTTCCGGGGTATATTTTTAAACGCACTCCTGATTCAGAAACAGGATATCTAGAGTTAGAAATTACCCAACTCTAACTAATTTTGAGTGAGGGATTCTGAGATATAATCAGCAGTAGCTTCAACAAGGGCGATCGCATTTTCGTAAACCATGCGAGTTGGTCCCAACATTCCCACACTACCAACGGGGATATTATTTCGATAATATTGGGTAGAAATCAAGCTACAGCTTTGAATGGGTTCTAGGGGATTTTCCGCACCGATGCGAATATTAACCCGTTGTTCTTGTTCGGGGGCTTGAAAAATCAACGGCCAAAGCTGTTCTTGTTGATCTTCGAGTAAATGAAGAATGGTTTGTACTTGTTGGAGTTGTGAAAATTCCGGTAAACGCAAGACTTCCGATATCCCACTAAATTGAATGCGAGTATATTCGGGTTTTTGGGTGCGTAAACTCAAATCATCAAGCAGTTTGCGAATTAAATTCGTATAGCGTTCAAACTTGCGATCTAATTCGCTCCAGTCGAGGGTAGAAAGTTCAGCCAAGGCGTGTCCCCGCAGTTGAGCATTCAGAAAGTTAGACAAAATTTGCAGTTCTTGTTCGAGGAGTTCTTCGTCTTCTGATAGAGAGGAGAGAGCTTCTGTTACCGCTTGTTCTAACTGTTGATCAATTTGCGGCAATTCCATAATAATCGACTGGGTTTGATAACTATCCGTCACAACCACCAACATGATTTTACCGGGTTCAATAGAAACCAGTTGCAAATGTCGCAGGTTATCGCTAGTTGTCTGCGGCATGGTAATCAGGGTAATATATCCACTCAGGGTTGAGAGAATTTGCGCGGCACCTCGTAAAATCGCCTCAATACTCCAATTTTTGGCGTCAAGCTGTTCGCGTAAAAGCTGAGTGACTTGACTGGCAACGGTATCTGAAGGCGTGATCATCCGATCAACATAGATCCGATAGCCAGAGTCGGAGGGAACTCGCCCTGCGGAGGTATGAGGTTGATAGAGGAGTCCCGCTTTTTCGAGCGCCCCCATGTTGTTGCGAATTGTCGCCGGACTGACTTTGAGCTTAAACTCATCAACGAGAGCTTTTGAGCCAACGGGTTCGGCGGTGGCAATATAATGACGAATGGTTGCCCACAGGATATGATGTTGTCGCTCTGAGAGATTTACTAGCACAGGCATTCGACTTAATTCGGGTTGAATTTTGCTGTAACGTCAAGGTTGAAAAGTTTGGCTCTGCCATCGGCAGATTTAAAGGAATTTTTTATATCCTAAAGATAACAGATGCTGGAAACTTCACCAGAACGATGGATTAATTCTAGTCTGTTCTCCTAATTCTCAAAATAAATTAAAATTTCTGGATTTTTAGCCAAAATTGTGCTAAAAGAACCAAGAGATTAAGCGATGATTTGAAATTCTGCTGCCATCAACCACTGTTGCAATTTTTCAATCAATGCTAAAGTATGGCGAGATGCAGCGAGGTTGCCTTGGTCTGTGAAGCATTTGCAGGCAGCCTGTAGATCAGCGATCGCTCCTGCATAGAGTCCCTGTTGCTGTCTAAGCATGGCTCGGTTAAAGTGAGCCAGAGCATGATCGGGGTTGAGATGAAGCGTGGTTGTAAACTCTTGTAGGGCGACTTGGGTGTTTCCCTGACGCCGACAAGCACAAGCATGATTATAATGCGCTCTGGGGTTGCTGGCATCGAGGTGAAGGGCTTCGGTGAAGTTGGCGATCGCCGAAGGGATCTGATCGAGCATTAAATAGGCAACTCCACGATCAATGTAGATTTCTGCTAACTCCGAGGCTTCTAAGGATTGAGTGTAATTTAAGGCTTGGTTGTAGTCGGCGATCGCGGTGGGATATTGTTGCAGTTCAGAATACACTAACCCTCGATTGTAGTAGCCTAACACGCCATCGGGTTGATGTTGAATAAAGTGATCATAAGCGGCGATCGCATCGGTCAAATCACCCTTTCTGTAGTAAGCTATGCCTAAATGTAAATAACTGCTCGTCTGCTGAGGGTTTAGTTGGGTGGCGTAGAGGCAATCTTCGATGGCTTCTGGGTAGTTTTCAAGCTGAATGTGTACCCAACAGCGATCGCTGTAAGCCTCAGCTAAGGTATCATCAAGTTTAATGGCTAGATTGAGTGCTTGTAAGGCTGGGCTGTAGTCATGGTGTTGAATGTTTTCAGTCGCCCGACTCAAATAATCTTCTACTTTTGATGCTGAGTGTAGAGAATAAGCATCAGCAGACGGAGAATGTATTCCCAACCCGAAAATCACAGCAAGGATCAGGCTGTACAAGATACGATACAGTCGGTTCATATTAGTTATTGGAAATAACAACAACGAGAGGCGTAACACTTAAGCTGATCGGAATTTAGATCTCCCTGTATCTTTTGGCTTAAGAATTGCGCCCCTAACTCAGTGATTAAATTGATTGTGACAAAACTTAATTGTCAGAACCGTCATCGTTTTAACAATCTCAGTTAAAATTACTGAGAATTACCAACCTTTTTCTGCTTTGGAGAGAACATAAGCAACTACATCTTCAAGCTCTTGAGGGCTTAAACGTCCTGTAAAAGCGGGCATAGCACCTTTACCCTTGGTGACTTGGTAAGCGATCGCCGCTTGTGCATCTTCATCAAAGCCTTTGAGATACTTGGCTAAGTCGGCTTTATTGAGGGTTTTGCTAGAAATAACGACATTCTTCCCTCCCATATGACAGGCGTTACAGTTGGCTGCGAAGACTTTGCCACCATTGGCTAAATTTGCATCGGCTAAAGCGGGAGGTTGGATAGCCAAGCTCAAGACTGCGATCGCCAACAAAAGGATAGAAAATAACTTTTTCAATGGAGTTCTCCTCGTGAAATACACAAACATTATCAATATATCCCATTGTCTTCTTTTATTCTCATAAATTTTATCCATCTGTCAAACGACAGTCTGTCAAACTTTAAATATTATTTCAATCGGCATCAGGTTGATAAGTATAAAGGCGGGTTTAAAACAGTTATCATACCAAATACGATTGGTAGAGTAGCACTTTAAATTCCTCCCAAATGTTGACTGGTCACTGTTCACTGTTCACTGTTCACTGTATAAGCCCGCCCCTAGTCATAAAATTATCCTCCCCTTGTCTGATCTAGTTGCTAGTATTTGCTACAAGACTTAAGAACTTCTTAAGAAAATAGCTACAACTTTCAGTCAAGGAGAGGGGATAATTTTAAGTGAATTGCTGTTGACGAGGAACAGTTAGATCAGGGTAACTCAAACTATTGAACAACTAACTTACCAACCATGCCAGCACCCCGGTGAGGCTGACAGTAGAATTCATAAGTACCAGAAGGTGCGTCTGCGGGGATAGTCAGTTTGAAATCATCTCCTGTGGAGTAGAGAAGTCCCGCGTGAGAGAGCTGAGAAGCAATATCTGCACTAGGGGATTTGCTCTTGTCAAAAACGACGTTATGAGGAGGAAGCTTGTTATTTACAAAATCTACGGTATCACCAGGCTTAACGGTGAGAATTTTCGGTTCAAATGCTAACATTCCGTTATTAGCACCCATTTTCACGGTATAGGTTTCTGCGGAAGCCGGAGAAGCGTTGAAAATCAAGCTGCTGACCATCAGCAATACAATAGATAATCCTAAAGCCATCCGCTTAGACATTGACAAAACAAAGTTCATATTTTCCTTTTAATTGCTCACTCTATCTAGTTTTTCACACTTCAACTTTAGCATCCCTTGCCAAAGATATGCTGAAAGGATAGCCACTTGAAGTGGAGCCGAGGCTCATTATACCATAGACACCTGAACTTCTTGAGTTGATCACAGGCTCTAGAATTCGGCATTATTGATCGCAAATATGACCCCTTTACCGAACCATCGTCCTGAAAAGATGTCTCTTGGCCCTCTCGAACAAGAGATTTTAAATATTGTCTGGGATCTCGGCTGTGCAACTGTTAAGCAAGTCCATGATCAAATTCTCAGCGATCCGGATCGAGAGTTATCTTCGCCGAGTGTGACAACGGTATTGAACCGTTTGCAGGAAAAAGGCTGGCTGACTTGCGATCGCAGTGGACGGGCTTATCTTTGGAAACCGCGAATTTCTCGAACGCAGGCCCAAGCCCTGGTAGCCCACGAACACCTCCATCAGTTTTTAGCGTTGGGTCATCCTGAGATTGTAGCGGCATTTGCCGATGATTTGGACTCGGCCAGTTTAGACCAACTGGATGCGATCGCCCAACGGTTAAAAGCCCTCAGAAAAGCAAGAAACGAGGAAGAATAATGCACTTAATTTTAATCTTACTCTCATTGGGATTAGCTGTTAGTTTGCGAGGGATTTGTTTTCCTCATTCGGCCCATTGGAAGCAACGTTGGCAGCGATCGCTGTTTGGTTTAATTGTACCGCCTTTGATGTTGTTAATGAATGGGGTTGCAGTGATTTGGATGGGGCCACAAGGACAAATGTTGGGACAGCCAACGGGTTGGCTAGGCTATGGGCTAGCCTTGGGGTTATGTGGATGGGCGTTGATTTTAGGTTTATTGTTGACAATTCGGGGATGGATATCTGTTCAACAGGTGTGGAATTGTCCTCAAATTCAAGTTCAAGGAATGACAGTCAGACTGTTAGAAAGTCCTCTGTTATTTTGTGCTAAAATTGGGTTTTGGAATCCCGAATTAGTTGTTAGTCAAGGACTCTTAGAAACCTTAACTCCAGAACAACAACAAGCGGTTTTCATTCATGAACAAGCCCATCATTATTATCGAGATACATTTTGGTTTTTTGGGTTAGGATTTTTTCGTCGTATAATGGCTTGGTTGCCTAATACCGAAAGACTTTGGCAAGAGTTATTACTTTTAAGAGAACTCCGAGCCGATCAGTGGGCGGCGAAGCAAGTTGATCCGTTACTCTTAGCAGAGTCACTGTTATTAATGGTTCGTCAACCTGTTGCAGTTTCCGAAGAAAATTGTGCGGGGTTTAGCTGTGTTGCACCTCCAAATCGAATTACAGAACGGATCGAAGCTTTACTAAGTAACTGCCACAGCTTAGAGTCCGATCCGAGTATGAATTACTGGAATTGGAGTTGGGTTTTCTTTGTATTTTTACCGTTAATTTCGGTGCCATTTCATCACAGTTGTTAAACAGTGATTTTAATCAGAATTTTCAGTTTCATCGAGATGTTCAGCTACCGCGTGATAGAGATCAAGAACATGACGATCCAGCAATTGATAATAAACTTTTCGTCCTTGTTTTCGATAACTGACTAATCGTAAAGCCCGCAGCGATCGCAATTGATGAGAAACAGCAGATTCACTCATCTGCAAAATTTCGGCTAAATCACAAACACATTGTTCTTTTCTGGCTAATACTGATAATAATCGTAAACGGTTGGCATCTCCCAACAGACTGAAAAATTCTGCCATGCGTTGGGCTTTTTCGACACTGAGGGTTTGAGTTCTAACGGTTTGGAGATTTTCTAAATCAACGGTATGATGTTGATCGCAAGTTGGGGCTTCTGTCTGTTCGATGCGGTTTGTTACAGCGTCGTTGATGGCAGAGTGAGTTGACATTATTAATTTAATTGAGGTTGCATCTGATTATCATTTTAGTCGTCTCGGCAACTTTTGGCGATCGCAGTTTCAGCAGCATTCTGGATTTTGACACGCTTAAGCTTTAGTGATCAGTCCATCTGATGATTTTAATCGTCAACATTATGGTATCTTGATAAGATAACAGGGAATCAATGTACTATGCTTCACCTTTCATAGCATAAGGGGAAAAGCTTGAGCGAAGTTGTAAAATCAGTGATTAATTGCCAAAGCGTTAAATTCGTCATCAGTCCACCTTAAGCTACAAGGTGCGAATCTTAGCGTTGATTGTTTATCTAAAAAAGATTTTAACTCAGTTAAAAATTGACTCATCATTTGAGAGTCTGAATTTATTGTCAATGATCAAGGAGAAACTGTTGAATCGGTCAGCCCTAAAACGGGAATGGTTCTCAAATGTGAGAGCAGATATATTAGCGGGAGCAGTCGTCGGGCTGGCATTAATACCCGAAGCGATCGCCTTTTCGATTATTGCCGGAGTTGATCCCAAAGTCGGACTTTATGCCTCATTTATTATTGCCGTAACCACCGCATTTTTAGGAGGAAGACCCGGCTCAATTTCCGCCGCTACAGGGGCGATGGCGTTGTTGATGGTTGATTTGGTCAAAGATTATGGCTTGCAATATTTATTAGCTGCTACCATCCTCACAGGAGTCTTACAAGTGATTTTTGGCATCCTAAAATTGGGTCGTCAAATGAAATATGTACCCCGTGCGGTGATGATTGGCTATATCAATGCGTTGGCGGTGTTAATCTTTCTCGCCCAACTTCCCCAACTGACAAATGTACCTGTAGCAGTCTATGGAATTACGGCACTTTCTCTCGCCATGATCTATATTTTGCCACAATTTACGAAAGCCGTCCCCTCACCTTTAGTCACTTTAGGGGTAATGACTTTTGCCACCATTGCCCTGAAAATTAACGTTCCTACAGTGGGAGATATGGGGGAATTACCCAGCGCTTTCCCCACATTAACCCTACCGCAAGTTCCACTCAATTTAGAGACCTTGCAGATTATTTTTCCCTACTCAGCAACAATGGCATTGGTCGGTTTATTAGCCTCTTTTTTAACCGCTTCTCTCGTTGATGAACTCACCGATACTCCGAGTGATAAAAACCAAGAAGCCAAAGGTCAAGGAATTGCCAATGTCATTACAGGATTTTTTGGGGGAATGGCGGGATGTGGGATGATAGGACAATCCGTAATTAACGTTCAATCTGGAGGACGAGGACGGCTCTCAACCTTGTGTTCTGGGGTGTTTTTATTATTTGCAATTCTCGCCCTGAGTGGGTGGGTAAAACAAATGCCGATGGGGGTTTTAGTGGCGGTGATGATTATGGTGTCTATCGGAACCTTTCGTTGGTCATCTTTCAAAAATATGACCCGTATTCCCCGTAGTGAAACCGCCGTCATGCTAACCACAATGTTTGTCACAATTTTTACTCGCAACTTTGCATTAGGGGTGGTGACAGGAATTGTAATGAGTACCGTTTTCTTCTCTCGTAAAATTGCTCAGTTGGTGTTTGTGGATAAAGTTCTCAGTCCAGATGGGAACCATCGAACTTATCGTGTGGCCGGACAAATTTTCTTTTTATCCGTCGATGAATTTCTCGAAGTTTTTGACTTTACCGAACTGGTTGATCGCGTTACCCTAGACTTAAATCATGCTCATTTATGGGATCAAGGTGCCATTGCTGCTATTGATAAAGTGGTGATGAAATTCCGGCGAAATGGTGCCGAAGTTAAACTGATTGGTTTAAATAAAGCGAGTGCAACATTACTCGATAAATTAGCCAGCTATAACCAGAAAGATGATCTCAAAAAGTCCTAAATTTTTCCCGTTTTAACCGCTTAAAAAACATGAAAAAGATTTTGCTTTGTACAGATGGGTCAATCTTTGCTGAAAATATCTATCGCTATGGGGCTTGGTTGGCGACGGGGTTGGGGGCAGAGGTTCAGGTGTTGTCGGTGACGGATATTCGTAGTCAGCAAGTGGCTTCAACGGGCAACTTAAGCGGTAGTATTGGTTTAGGTGCATCAGAAGATTTGCTCAAACAATTAGTTGATTTGGAACATGAAAAAGCCAAAATCAATAATCAACGGGCTAAATTGATTTTACAAACGGCTGAACAGTCCCTAAAATCGGCAGGAGTTGAACAAGTTCAGTTAATCCATAAAACAGGCTTTTTGGTTGATTGTTTCTATGAATTTGAGGCGGAATCTGATTTGATTGTCTTGGGGAAACGGGGCGAAGCGGCAGAATTTGCCTCTGGACATTTAGGGGCCAATATGGAACGCATTGTTCGCAGTAGTCATAAGCCTTGTTTTGTGACACCTCGTGAGTTTAAACCGATCAATCGGATGTTAGTGGCTTATGATGGCAGTTCAACGGGAAAGAGAATTTTGCAATTTTTAATCCATTTTCCTTTATTTAAAGGTTTAGAATTGCATCTTTTGAAAGTGACTAAAACTGAAAATGATTCCTCCGCAACTGCCCGCATTGATGAAGCTCGAAATGTGTTGAAAACAGCCGGGATTGAGGCAAACTATCAGTTAAAAGTTGGCGAATCTGAAAAAATAATTGCTCAATATATTAACGATCAAGAGATTAGTTTGTTGTTAATGGGTGCTTATGGACACAGCCGGATTCGTCATTTAGTGATTGGGAGTACCACCGCCCAAGTGTTAAGAAGTAGTCACATCCCGGTGTTGCTATTCCGTTAACTCAATTGAGATGAATTAAACCTCATTTTTGAATCAAGGAAAACCTACCATGCAAATTTTTAATCAAATCCATTTCCGCAATTTAAGGGGAGATATTTTCGGAGGATTAACCGCCGCAGTTGTGGCTTTACCGATGGCTTTAGCCTTCGGAATTGCGTCCGGGGCGGGTGCTTCTGCGGGGTTATGGGGAGCAATATTAGTCGGGTTTTTTGCCGCAATATTAGGCGGTACACCGAGTTTAATTTCTGAACCTACAGGCCCAATGACGGTAATTGTCACCGCAGTGATTACGGAATTAGTCGCTAAAAATCCAGAAAACGGTTTAGCAATGGCTTTTACTGTAATTATGATGGCGGGAATTTTTCAAATTCTATTTGGGGTTTTAAAACTCGGTAAATATATTACCATGCTGCCCTATAATGTCATTTCTGGATTTATGTCAGGAATTGGCATCATTCTGATTTTTATGCAAATTGCACCTTTTCTCGGACAAGAAACCCCGAAAGGCGGTGTGCTTGGCGTTCTGAAAAATGCACCGATTCTCATGGCGAATATTAATCCCTGGGAAGCCATTTTAGGGTTGATTACGTTAGCGATTCTTTATTTATATCCCCGCAGTTTAAAACGGTTTGTTCCCCCTCAATTAGTGGCGTTAGTGATTGGAACAGTTATTTATTTGCTCTTCTTTGGTAACTTTGAGATTCGGACTATTGCGACGATTGGCGAAATTACTCCCGGTTTTCCCGATCTGCAAATGCCGACCTTTAGTGCTAATGATTTAAGGTTAATGTCTGTAAATGCTATCGTTTTAGGGATCGTGGGTTCAATTGATTGTTTGTTAACTTGTGTGGTTTCTGATAGTTTGACTCGGACTGAACACCAATCGAATAAAGAATTAATTGGGCAAGGAATAGCGAATTTAATCACGGGTTTATTTGGCGGAATTGCAGGTTCAGGCGCGACAACCGCAACCGTTGTTAGTATTCAAGCGGGTGGACGAACTGCTTTAGCGGGAATTGTTCGTGCTTTGGTGCTGTTAGTTGTTGTCTTAGGAGCGGCACCTTTAACGGCAGGTATTCCTCTGGCAGTTTTAGCCGGAATTGTTTTAAAAGTCGGGATTAATATTATTGACTGGGGATTTCTCAAACGGGTTCACAAGATTTCTTGGAAGGCGGCAGGGATTGTTTACAGTGTGATTTTATTAACCGTATTTGTTGATTTAATGATCGCGGTTGCGGTCGGGGTATTTATTGCCAATATCTTAACGATTGATCGCCTGTCTGAACTGCAAACAGAGTCCGTTAAAGCCATTACAGATGCGGATGATCAAATTGTGTTGAATGCAGATGAAAAACAAATTTTAGACTTAGCCAATGGACGGGTTTTATTATTTCATCTCAGTGGGCCGATGATTTTTGGAGTTGCGAAAGCGATCGCAAGAGAACATAATGCAATTGCCAATTATGATGTTTTGATTGTGGATTTAGGGGAAGTTCCGGTTCTCGGAGTAACCTCTTCTTTAGCGATTGAAAATGCAATTCAAGAGTCTCTAGATGCGGGTCGAGAAGTGTTAGTTGTAGGGGCGACTGGAAAGGTCAAACGTCGCTTAGAAAAACTCGGAATAGCAGGTTTAATTCCTGGACATCATTGGATGGGCGATCGCTTAACGGCTTTGAAAGCAGGTTTAACAATCGTTCGTCAAAAACAAAGTTACGCTTCAGATCCATCTGATTCAACTGACCAAGCTGTTCTTGAAGAACAAATTTAGTTAACATTAGTTACAATCAGGGGTAATAAGAGCATTCTACATTTTCTAAACTTTATTGAGGATTGTAGTTAAACTATGCAACTTTTACCCCATGAAACCTTTACCCTTAGAAGCCGAGAACCCCTCTCAAAGATCATTGAGAAATTAGAGGCGAAAATTGAACCCCAAAAGATAATTCGTTGGGGTTTTTCCCGTCGTCATCTTCCCTATGAAGGAACAATTTCTCACTCGGGTTTTCAAATTCATCGAATTATTCATTATCGCAACTCGTTTTTACCGATCATTCGAGGAAAATTTGAATCTTTACCAAACGAAACGCTGGTTCATATTACTATGCGGTTACATCCCTTTGTAATGACTTTCTTGATTTTTGTCTTTTCAACATTATATAGCTTATCACTCGCTGTCTTTTTCTCCGAGATTTTGTCTGGAAATGTACCTGTATTTGAAGCTGTGTTGTTTTTAGGATTCCCTCTTTTCACATTATTTTCATTTTGGTGTGTGTTTTGGTATGAAGTCAATCGCAGTCGCCGCGAATTAACCCAAATTATTCAGGGAGCATAAAATAGCTTTTCAAGATGTAATTTAGTTCAATACTATAATGAAAATTATCGAACAGACTTCAACTCACCTGATTCTTAAAGATTCTGTGACATCAGCTTGGGGAATCCGATTAGTTTCTACTCCTTTTTTAATTTTGGGGTGTCTGGGATTATTTTTAGTCATCAGTGAACAAACGTTTCCGAGTTTCTTCATTGTCTTTTGTCTTTTGTTTGGTATTTTTGGCGTTTTTTTTACTGCTGTTACAACAGTTATACTGGATAAAAATAAAAATAAACTAAGTATAAAAGTTCAAAGATTATTCAGAACAAAAAAAGACGAATATTCATTGAATGAGGTTAGTCTGCGAGTCCATAAGACTCCTTGGAAGGTTAAAGATTATTCGTCTTTTTTAATTGTCAAAAAGGAATCAATCTATGTTATTATTTTAGAAATAGCCTCAAGTTCTAAAAAAATTAAATTGTCGGGTAATTACAGTTTTACTCAAAATGAAGCGGTTAAAACTGCCAATATGATCAGAACTTTTCTAAATCAATCTCGATAAAATCACAACCCGCTTAACTCAAAGTAATAAAATCTCTAACCATCTGCTTGACTCTATTCTTTTCATTTAAAAAAACATGAAATACAAAGGTTTTATTCAAATTAATCATCATAATGAATTGGCGTTTGAAGAACTCTTTAACGCGGTGATAATAGAATTATTAAGCGATCAGACGAACTTAGCAATATGGCTGATGAACGAGATTGATTTTTCGTTGTTTAATGCTCAAAAAATTGGAGCCGAATCTCCCTTTAAAGGAAGTAATAGCGTCCTCGCAGGCGAGGGTTTACTGATTAAAGTCTCACCCAATACTATCGATGAATTAATACAAACTTTCTCGACAGGTTATTTAACCTCTGAAGTTTTACATCTACAAATAGAAGCTGATCATTCACTTCAATTTGAAGCTTATGATCATTTTGAATGTATTTTTTTCGGAAATAAAATCTCCCTAGAATTGCTTGAAAATCTCAAAAGTCGTGGTGTTATTGATCATTATGAAATTTGTCAGGAAGAAAGTTAACAATCCGTTAAATTGTGGGGTGAAATTCATCTCAAATTGTTCAATTTCACTTCCCGACTGCATATTTTTGTAAATTTTACAACATATTTTTACAATTTGTTATCATAAACTCATCAACCAGGGTACAAGTTCAGAGGAAAGTCAAGATGAGAGTTCCACTTATTGAGAAGCCTGTTGTCGGTTCAGTCACAACCACAGTGGGTGAATATCTCGTTAGTCAACTCGAAGCGGTTGGAGTGCGTCACGTTTTCGGAGTTCCCGGCGATTATGTTCTCGACTTAATGGATATAATGGTTGAGAGTTCGATGCAGTTAGTCGGCACTTGTAATGAACTGAATGCAGGTTACGCGGCGGATGCTTATGCGCGTTTAAATGGCGTGGGTGCGTTGTGTGTTACCTACGGCGTGGGGGGATTAAGTGTCGTTAACGCTTTGGCGGGTGCCTACGCAGAAGAAGTTCCCGTGATTGTTATTAGTGGAGCGCCGCGAACTTCTGCTAAAGGAAAACACCTGTTAATGCACCATACGACAGGGGATTATAACCTACAACTTTCGATTTTAGAAAAAGTCACGATAGCGGCAGTTACGCTTACCAATGCAGAACAAGCGCCCGCCCAAATTGATCGAACCATTGCGGCTTGTTTGCGTTACAAACGCCCCGTTTATATCGAAATTCCAGTAGATATGGTGGCTCAACCTTGCGTTACGCCTCTGAGTTTTGAACGTCCTAATCCTTTAGTGAGTGATGTTCAAGCCCTGAATGAAGCGATTAACGAAGCCGTAGAATGGTTAGAAAACTCAGAACATCCTGTTATTTTAGCAGGAGTTGAGTTACATCGCTACGGCATCCAGAAAAAACTTCATCAATTAGTTGAAACGACAGGATATCCGATAGCCAGTACGTTATTAGGAAAATCGAGTATTTCCGAACTTCATCCTCAATTTATTGGAAATTATGCCGGGGCGTTGAGTCGAGATTATGTGCGAAATCGAGTCGAAAGTGCTGATTGTATTTTGTGTTTGGGTGCGATTATGTCCGACATGAATTTAGGCGGTTATACGGCTAAACTCAAAGAAAGTCAGTTGATTAATGCTAATTCTGAAAAGGTTAAAATCAAGCATCATTATTATTATCCGATTGATTTGGGGGACTTTATTGACGGTTTGATTGCTAAACTTTCCCGGAAATCTTATGACAGCTTAGACATCCAACCCGCATCTCAACTGTTGTCGAAATCTTTTCAGGTTCAACCGGAACATAAAATTACGAATGCTCGTTTTTATGAACGGATGAACCATTTTGTCGGTGATAATAGCACCGTCATTGCTGAAACGGGAGATGCAATTATTGCGACAATTGATTTACTGATTCATGCTGATACTCGGTTTATTGGACAGGCGTTTTATATGTCGATTGGCTATACTCTCCCGGCTTGTTTGGGTGCTGCATTAGCGCGTCCACAAAATCGAGTGATTTTGTTTATTGGGGATGGTTCATTTCAAATGACTTGTCAAGAACTTTCCACGATGATTCGCTTAGGGTTGAATCCGATTATTTTCCTGATTAATAACGATGGTTATACCATTGAACGGATGATCCATGATGGTTCTTATAATGATATTCAACCCTGGAAATATCATCAGCTTCCGCAAGTTTTTGGGGAAAGTATCAATTGTGAGGTACGAACAGAAGGAGAATTAGAAGATGCTTTGAAAAAGGCTTCTGAGCATCGGGATCGCTTGTGTTTTATTGAGGTTCATTTAGATCGATTTGATTGTTGTCAAACCTTAGCCCGTTTGACTCAAGCTGTTCGTCAGAATTAATTTGATTTGAAAAGAATAGAAAAAGGGTTACGGCTTTGTTAATCTTTATAAAAACAGAGCCGTTTCCTCTATATTTTAATCGGGAAAAATACGCTCTAAAAATTCTACAATTTCCGACCAAGCAGCAGTTGTTACCACTGGATCATAACGATACCCATCATCGCGCATAAACGTATGTTCGGCTTCGTAGGAAACAATTTTGTGAGGAATATTTGCCTTTTCGAGTTCATTTTTAATCGTTTGACGGTCATTTTCAGGCGTATGAGGATCACGGGTTCCAAACACAACTAACATCTCGCCTTTAATCTCTGAAACTCGCTGAATCGTATCTGCAACGCCTTGACCTAATTTACCACTGGGAACGCCTGTCGGATAACAACAAACAGAAGCTTTGATTTCACTTTGAAAAGCCGTTCTAAAGGCTAAATGTCCGCCAATACAAAAGCCTAACGTCCCAATTTTATCGGCAGCAACAGAACTTTCTGCCTTCAAAAATTCTATCACAGCACGAGCATCACGATCATAACTTTCAATAGCAGTTCGACGGGCATCGTCATTTCCTTGCATTCGCCCTAAATCATCGGGTTCGATCACTTGACCAATGGGTTCAATGCGATGAAAAATTTCCGGTGCGGCGACAACATAACCATATCCCGCTAAATAGTTAGCCAGACGAATAATCGGCCCACCTAACTGATAAATATCACTGTAGAAGACAATACCGGGATAAACGCCTGAAGGTTTAGGGGCTGCGATATAAACCCGCATTAAACTGTCATCTACTCTTAAGTCAATATTGCGGCTTGTGATTTGCACTTAAAAGTTCACCCCTGATTAAAATTTTTATTAGTTTAACAGGGATTTTCTCAAAGATGCTATTTTCTTTAGAATGCGATCGCTTTAAGCTAGGAATTGTTGTGTACAACTCTTAAGATGATCCTTGCGCCTTGGCGAGAACCTTTAGCCCGTGCTTTGCATCGAAATCGTAGTTTAGCTTATTCTCGTTATTTTCAACTGGCAACGGTTCGCAGTGATGGGCGTCCTGCCAACCGCACTGTTGTATTTCGGGGGTTTTTAGAGAATACAAATCAACTAAAAATGATTACGGATAGCCGCAGTCAAAAAGTCGAGGAAATTGCAGGAAATCCTTGGGGAGAAGCCTGTTGGTATTTTCCGAAAACTCGTGAACAATTCCGTTTATCGGGTCAACTGACATTAATTACGGCTGAATATCACGCTCCGATTTTATTGCAAGCCCGTCAAACTATTTGGCAAGATCTCTCTGATAATGCTCGATCCCAATTTTACTGGCCTTCACCGGGTCAATCCCGTGTAGATGAGGCTGAGTTTACCCCGCCAGAAGCCTTTCCGATGGAACCCCCTGCTGATTTTTGTTTGTTGCTGCTCGAAGCTGAACAAGTGGATCACTTAGAATTGCGGGGGGAACCTCAGAACCGTTATTTGTACTGGCGAGAGGAGAATCACTGGTTAACTCAAGAGGTCAACCCTTAATACACTTATCTAAATGCCAAATTCCCGAACCATCGAGAAACTCTAAAATCGCTTTATCCTTGAGACTGCAACAAATTTCCCCGGAACTGCAATCAACTTCTGACTCTTGGGAGTCGTTAACAAGATTTTTTTGGGGAGTCAAGGATAGAGAAGATTCACTTAAAACCACAGTGGGAACTCTAGAAAGCTGATCGTTGAGAGTGTGAACCTGATTTTCGAGAGCTTCTATTCGATCCATTAAAGTCCGAATCACAACAGCTTCAGAATCCGGTAAGCTACCATGTTCGAGGGGATCAACCCGTACACCCGAACGGTAGACCACTCGTCCTGGAATTCCGACAACGGTACAATCAGAAGGAACATCTCGCAATACAACCGAACCCGCACCGATGCGGACGTTATTGCCGATTTGGATATTCCCGAGAACTTTAGCACCTGCACCCACAACAACATTTTCCCCCAAGGTAGGGTGTCGTTTGCCGCTTTCTTTTCCCGTTCCACCCAGAGTGACTCCCTGATAGATCAGACAATAGTCTCCAATAATTGCTGTTTCACCGACAACAACCCCCATGCCATGATCGATGAAAACACCCGTGCCAATGGTTGCGCCGGGATGAATTTCAATCCCCGTTAGAAAGCGAGCGATATGGGAGATTAGTCGAGGAATAAAAGGCATTCCCAGACTGTACAACCAATGGGCTAGACGGTGAAACAACAACGCTTGAAGCCCTGGATAACAAAACAGGACTTCTAGCCAGTTCCGAGCCGCAGGATCGCGCTCGAATATTATGCGGAAGTCAGCTAAATGGCTCTTGAACACGATTCTAAATGTTTGTCAGACCACTAATCTATATTAGTCGATCTTGGTCTCACAGCGATTCAACAGATAGAGAGAATTCCGAATTCTGAGGATCGTCTTTCACTGCTTTATAAAACTGATATAACGCGGTACAAACCGTGTTAATGTTTACTTCCTGCATCACCCCGGACTGTCGGCAGCACCCGGTCAGACAGGCTTTTTACCGAGAAGCCCTCGGCATAATGTAATAAATTCAGACTCGCATTATAGTCACGATCTTTGACTTCACCGCAAACCTGACAATTGAAAACTCGTTCTTTCAGTGCTATTTCTTGAACGTGACCGCAACTTGAACAGGTTTTAGTTGACGGGTAAAATCTATAGCGCAAAAACTACAACTGAGCCGTACCACGAGGATTTATACTCGACTTGGCGGCGAATTTCATAAAAAGCAGAATCGGCAATAGCACCCGCTAATTTATGATTTTTCATCATCCCAGAAACATTCAAGTCTTCTAACCCGATGACTGCGTGGTTTTTGCATAGCCATGAGGTTAGTTTGTGAATTGTATCTAGGACAGCATAAATCTAGGCTACTCGCAGTCAAGTTCATCCGTTAAATCCTTATTCTATCCGTTTTTAGTATTGCTCGAATGTCTTCGACCATTTCTGGCTGTGGCGAAAGTTCTTTTGGGTTGAGAACAATCAACTCACAATTTCTAAGGTCATATCTACGCTGTCGATCTGGGGGGTTTTTATGGCGTGCGATCATAGCCTTGTTTCCCCCTACACCCCTAATCCTAACATTTACCCCCAAATATTTAGCGGCTTGTCTTCGCGGCTTCAGGTACTTGGTCATCTAATTGTGGTTATTAACGCACCTAGAGTAGCGTGTTGTACCTGAAACTGTCAATTAAGTCTTAGCTCCTATAGAAGTCTGAACACAGTTACCAGTCACCCTGGGCCTGACGGCACGATTTGTCAGTTGGATTAATAAACATCAACTTTCCGCACTTCTCCCTGTATCTCAGCCCAGAGGAATAGTTCCTAGAGAATGTTTTCCTAAATTGCTTGTTTAACATACTACACTTTGAAGTGCAGCCGCAAGTCACGAAAATTTTCTCTGTTTGTGTGTCTGTGTGGCGCGTGTTTTTTATTCAGATTCAGCTTCTTGGAGAAAGTGGGTATTTAATTGAGTGAAATTTAGAACAGAGTTACGAAATCATCTGCACTGATAACAGCAGCATCAACCCCGTTTAACGTGGCGATTAATTCGTTAGTATTGGCGATGCGAATAACTGTTGAATTTCTATCTTGAGCGATCGCTAACTGTTCAAAGGTTAATTCTTTCCCTAATAATAGTTTATCAGTTCCGTTTTCAAAGTCAAACAAGAAATCACTTCCTGAACCTATTACAAAAGTATCGCTTCCACTTTCACCTACGAGGGTATTATTTCCCAAATCACCACTAATAAAATCATTACCCTCTCCACCTACTAAGGTATCATTTCCCTGACCTCCATACAATGTATCATCATCCGCACCTCCTAAAATCAAATCATCACCTAAATTTCCCAAGAGTAAATCTTTACCCTCTCCAGCGCAAATACTATCATGATCTTGACCGCCATAAATACTATCATTTCCTACATTTCCAAATAATTCGTCAGATCCTTGATTTCCGAAAATTATATCATTGCCATCACTTCCACTAACAACATCATTTCCGATATCTCCAAACAGCCAATCTTCTCCTAAACCTCCCCAAAGGTAATCATTCTCTTGGCCGCCATAAAGACTATCTTGACCGGAATTTCCCATCAAAGAGTCTTTCCCGAAATTGCCAAAAATCACATCATTTCCGTCTTGACTCCAAACAACATCATTATTTTGACCGCCATAAATGCTATCATTTCCTAAACCTGTATCAATGTAGTCGTTTGCTTGATTTCCAAAGATTAAATCATCGCCATCTCGACCATAAATATTGTCATCTCCCTCCATCCCAAAGATAGTATTATTATTTGAATTACCAATAATTTCGTCATTTTCAACGGTTCCTAATGTGAGTTCATTATCAGAAGCATTGATGGTTTGAACAACAGAATTTGGGTTAGCTGTAATTTCAAGAATGGTTCGACATTTCCACTCAATATTAATGTCGTCAGGAGTTGGAATAGGTGTTGGAGTCGGTTGAGGTTCGGGAACAGGTTCGGGTGTGGGAATAGGTTCGGGAACAGGTGCTGAGTTGACTACACCAGAAATAGCAAAGTTAAACGGGTTTTCATCGCTATCATTGGTGACAAAAGACAGTTCACCGTTAACAGTATTAGCAACCGTTGTATCAAGTTGAACTTGAAAAGTTCCTTGAGAACCCGCAGCAATAGTTGTCGGGAAAGTTCCTATTAAAGTTAACCCCGTCGGAAGTTGTAAGTCAGAAAGGGTTAATTCCGCAGTTCCGCTATTTTTCAGGGTGAATATTTGGCTAACTTCGCTTCCAACGGTTGAGGTTCCAAAGTCAAACGTTCCGGTATTATCTGAAATATTAATGCTACCATTAATAACTTCTATTTCGGGGATGGGGTTAGCAGCAACAACAGCAGAAATAGCAAAGTTAAACGGGTTTTCATCGCTATCATTGCTGGTAAATGAAAGTTCACCGTTAACAGTATTCGCGACTGTTGTATCGAGTTGAACTTGAAAATTTCCTTGAGAACCCGCAGCAATAGTTGTCGGGAAAGTTCCTATTAAAGTTAACCCCGTCGGAAGTTGTAAGTCAGAAAGGGTTAATTCCGCAGTTCCGCTATTTTTCAGGGTGAATATTTTGTTAACTTCGCTTCCAACGGTTGAGGTTCCAAAGTCAAACGTTCCGGTATTATCTGAAATATTAGTGGTATTTTGAACAACTTCTATTTCGGGTAGCGGAAACACATATTCATAAGACCCAATATCAACAATTGCAACACCATTATTATCGCCATCTAACGGACGAATTTGACTGAGTTGGTCTGTTGTCGGTGCGTTAGTATTTGTTCCCGCATCAATAGCTGAACTTCCTGTTAGTAAAGGATGAACCCATATTCCATCAATCTCTTGTAATGCACCTAATTTTGCATCAGCGACTAGAATATTTTGTGTGACCAATTCTGATTTTGGATGAGAGGTTAAACCGGGAAATTGTAGATTATTTCCACCATCAATTAACTGACGACTGCTATGATGAGCAAAATCATTAAAGTCTGCATGATTATCAACAAAAATGGTATTGCTAACGGTAATGGGAATCAGATTATTCGGGTCCCAACTAAAAATTCCTCCGCCTATTCCTTGAGATGTATTATTAGCAATAGTAGTATTGGTAATATTAGTTGAGGAGTTAATTGTCATGGCTCCCCCATAAGCATCTCCCGTCGGATGTTCGGCTTTGTTCCCTGAAAAAGTGCTATTAATAATGTTAGATTGAGTTGATTTAACATCAATCCAAACACCTCCTCCACTAATCGCTAAATTATCATCAAACGTCGTATTTTTAATGGTAGCTAAAGCAACATTTCCTGTTCTTAGTCCACCTCCGTTAGCAACTCCTTTATCATTTGCAATGACAGTATTTTGAGTAAATCGGCTATTTTCAATCAAAATTTCGTCATTATCATAACCAAATAAAAATGCACCACCACCACTTCCAGCACCAATATTTCCCTGAAAGTAACTATTTTGAATTAACGCTGTACCGCCTGTTTTAGTTCCGTCGGGATAGGTGACTTTTAAACCATCAGTATAAACGGCTCCACCAAAACCGTGACCATTTGCACCAGCCCTAGTATCATTATTAATAAACTGGGAATTTTTGACAGTTAACCAACTGGCTAAACTGTTAATTGCGCCGCCATTTATTCCTTTGTTATTTTCAAAAATGCTATCTTCTAAGGTGAATTCTACATCTCTCACATGAATAGCACCTGCACCTTGTTCACTCAAGCTGAGGGTTCCATCATTATTGGTAAAACGACTATTTTTAACAAGGGCTTTACTGAAGTGGTACACGGTTAATGCACCGCCTTCTCCGGCTTTGTTATTTTCAAATTCAACATTTTCAATGGTAATATTTGTTCGTCTTTCGGCAAAGATACCACCACCTCTATCCCCTAAGAGTTCGTTGGGGTTATTCGCGTAGCCATCCGCTATTTTGATATTTTTTAGACTAAATGTGGTGTCTGGCTGTTGATGAAACACGCGAGAGATATTATTTCCACTTAGAGTTAAACCCGTAGCATTTACACCGTCAATAATCAGGTTTTTATTGATGTCTAATTCACCACTGGTTAACGTGATTTTTTGATTGGCTAAACTCGAGTCAAACTGAATAATATCTCCGGCTTGTGCGAGAGAAATAGCTTGCCTTAATGAACCCAGTCCGTTATCATTAATATTGGTAACGGTGAGAACTGTAGCTAATATTCCTTCGTAAGCAGCTAAGATATCCGGGTTAATCGGTAAAGTCCCATGAATTTCTCCCGTTTGATAGTTTAAGTTCCAAGTTCCGCCTAGTTTTGAATTTCCAATAATATCTGTTGATGCTGCGATATGAACGCCAGTTAATTCACTGAGTTTCAGCACGAAAACTGAACCAATTCCGGCTGCAACTTGACACCCATAGAGTAAAATATTAGCAGTTTTGGCAAGAACATTTTGCCAATCTTTTAACTGGTTTTGATATCGAGTAATCGTTTCGAGTTTAAGTTCCGCATTCCCTAGCAATAAACAACCCGGATGACCATGAGAAAGAATATGTATTTCATTAATTTCTGTGCAATACTGAAGTTTATGGATTTTTAGTGCTTCAGTAATTTGCTCAATTCCATCCTGCTGCGAGTCTAGAATAAAAACAGTTGTATTTGGATTGACTCCAGCTATTAAATTATGATAATATTCTAAACTAGCATCGATAAAGATAAGTGTTTCAGATTGAAAATTGTCACAGTGAGCGGCAATTTCATCAACACAAATTGAAGAGAACATTGTTGATACTCCAAGAGGGTTTGTATTGGTAGATACGTCCCTGGAGTTATTCATTCAGGCTTATTTTTTAGAGAAGTTTTGATTTAAATCTCATCTTTAAACCACTACAATTATCCTCGAACACCCCATCTAATGAGGTGCAAATAGCAAGCTTATATTGACTGAGAATAGAAAAGCTAAATTCTACCCGATCAAAAATAAATATGAGAGAAAATTGTGATCATCTAAAAGTCTCCAAGAGTTAAAGTGAAGGTAGATACACCCTTGGAACCCACTGCATTTTAATTCTGAAGCTTGATGAACCCTACCCGTAGTAAATAGGTTGACACTTTCACCCAGCCACCCTCGGAAAGTGTCAAACCTAACTGACTCAACAATCTACCACAGGAGTGTATTACCAAACCTAAACTAAATTTAGGTTATCTTTTTGAGTCCTATCTCTATTAATAACCGGGGTCGGGGTGAAATGTCTTCGGGAAATTTACGGATTAATATGTGTTTATTTAACACCTACCTTTTTGCAAAAATCCGCATACTCTCCCCTAAAATAACAAACGTTAATCTTGAGCGTTAGCATTTCTCAGGTATTTGGCGATCGCTTTATCACCTTGAAATTCTGCCAACATCAAAGCCGTACATCCGCCTTGATTTCTCAAATTCACATCAGCCCCCGCCTCAATTAAAGCTTGTACAGCCTCTAAATGCCCTCTGTGAGCCGCCCACATCAACGCTGTTGCTCCCACCTCATCCTGCTGGTTAACTTGCGCTCCGTGCGCTAACAACGCCCGCAAAACTGGTGTATATCCCCGTTCTCCTGCTTTCATCAGCGCTGTTTTTCCCGCATCAGCCGGAACATTGACATCAACCCCAGACTCTAGCAACACCTTCACCGTTTCGAGATCATTGTGTAGAGTCGCCAGCGTCAAAGCTGTTTCCCCAAAAATTTTAGTCTTGAGGAGTTGAGGGAGGTTATCAGGAGAAACCCGTTGTAAAAGGCTGGCACAAATTGAGCTATAACCCTGTAATAACGCCACCATAACAGGCGTATCCCCCAGTCGGTTAGCGATACTGACATCAGCACCCCAACTCACAAGAAGTTCCACCATCGCGGCGTGTCCTTCCACAACTGCTAAATGTAGGGCTGTTTCTCCATCTTGATCTTGGGCTGCGATCTTAGCCCCCGCATCAAGAAGCTGAGAAGCGATCGCCACATTTCCAGAAGCGGCAGCCGCCATCAATGCAGTCCCCCCATCCTCAGTTGTCGCGTTCACATCAGCCCCAAATTGAATCAGAGTTTTGACCATTTCGAGATGATTTAAGTCTACCGCTTGCATCAGGGGAGTTTCACCGTCATTGTTGGGGATGTTAATATTAATTCCAGCGCTGGCGATCACTTGAATTAGTTTAAGATTTCGCTGTTGTATTGCTTCGGTTAACACAGCAGAAATAAATTCCTGACTCCCAACAACGCTTTCTAGAAGAGTTTTAATTCCATCCCAATGGCTAGCCGACAAAGCCAGAGTAAAAGCCGTTTGTTGTTGATGATCGCGAAGGTGAAGATCCGCACCAGCACTGACTAACAAGCGGATCACCTCCACATTTCCCTTTAAGCAAGCCACCATCAGCGCCGTGCTACCGTTGGGGTTTTTCGCATTCACATTCGCCCCATGTGCCAACAATAACTTAATCGTGTTGAGTTGACCATGAGCAACCGCCAACATTAAGGCTGTTAAACCATAGCGTTTGCTCGTGTAGTTAACTTCAGCTCCTTTTTCTAGTAAAGTTTGTACGATGTCGATATAACCCGCTCGTGCGGCCAGCATCAAAACCGTAACACCATCTTGATCTTTGGCATTGGCGTTGACCCCTTTGGCGAGTAAGGCGCGGGTATGAATAATGTTCCCCGTCTTAACAGCCCGAATTAATGTACTGTCTTGTGTAGAACCCATGAACGTCTCTCATCCTACTCGGTAAAGAGGACTGCACAAACACCCTCCCGAGAGGAGGGTTACGCAATTTAATATACACCTTGCATATTCTCAGGAACCTCCAAAAACCGTCAATCCCCATTTTTCAGTGACCAGTTACCAGTTACCAGTTACCAGTGAACAGTTACCAGTAAACAGTTACCAGTAAACAGTTACCAGTAAACAGTTGTCCCAACTCCCAACTCCCAACTCCCAATTGCCTATTCCCAATTGCCTATTCCCTATTCCCTCTCCCCTCTTGCCTTTTGCCTCTTGCCTCTTGCAAGATTGCCTATTCACTGATCACTGTAAAAGCTGTTATGCTAAGTTTTATGAAGTTTCTTAATCCAACCGGAGAACACTATGGAGCTGCCTATTCCTGAGTCTGTAAAACCCTGGCTCAATTTTTTTCATCCTGTTTTAATGTTTGTTTTGCTTGCTCTAACCGTTTATGCCCTGTATTTAGGGATTCAAATTCGCCGAACCCGCAGTGCTGAAGGTGAGGTCAAAAAAGAATTAATCAAAGGGAAGTTTAACCTCAAACACCATCAAGTTGGCTCTCTGTTGCTGGCTTTTATGGTGTTAGGAACTTTGGGAGGAATGGCAGTCACCTATATTAACAACAATAAATTATTTGTCGGCCCACACCTACTCGCAGGGCTAGGAATGACCGGGATGATTGCTATTTCAGCCTCTTTAACGCCCTGGATGCAAAAAGGATTTGATTGGGCCAGATACACTCACATTGCTCTTAATGTCACCTTGCTGGGATTATTTAGCTGGCAAGCCTTAAGCGGAATTGAAATTCTCCAGCGCATTATCAGCAAAATGTAAACCCAATGTAGACTTTGTGCTGAAACTGGGACTGATCATCAGTAAGAGGCAAAAGGGAAAGGAAGCCGAAAAAACCATCTCCGTTTCCAGAGCCTTTAACCTTTTGCCTTCTTCTGTGTGAGCTTCATTTCGTCTCAACTCATGCCTTTTTTGCGCTTTCCCTGAGTCAGAAAGGCAAGATTCTCTGTGGTATGAAAATCCATCTGAGTTTTGTAACTTAAGCGTCGAGACACTTGCTTGACAATTTGAGCCAAAAGGCGATCGCCTGTTTTTTGAATGATCGACTCAGACATTGCCAGAATAAACTTAGGAAACTTCACCCCAACATACAAATCTAATGTCCATTGCGCCCCAGTAATGGCGATTGGACGTTGAGCGGGCTTGATCCCCTGTTCTTGACAAAATTCATCAATGGGCAATTCCACTAATTTCATCGTCGCTTGAAAATCAATTTCATATCCCGGAGGAGTATAGCCGGGAATGGGAACACTGCGAATGCGGTAGATTCCCTGTTCATCGGGTGGGACTAACTCTAAGCCAATCCGAGCCTCAACCTGATAGCCAAAGGAACCAAAACGACCAATTAACAGATCATAGGAGTTCTCGCCGATAGGCTGAGTTTGCATGGGTTCCGCACACCGACAAAACCAACCTTGATGGTTGCTGAGATATTCCCCAACCCGATCTAAGTCAGCATACATTTCCATGCAATCCTCAAACCGAGTGTAGAACCAAGTGGGTTCAACCTGATCTAATCCCACTCTATCGGTCTGTTCCGCTTGAGGAAAACTCAAAGCGTCAGTTAAAAACTCTTCAGAAATCGCTGCCGATTGTAGGTTAACCGAATTTTGGTGCATCATGGGTTCTCCTGCCATATGATCTGCCTAACTCCAGAATGCCTTTTCTTAAGGTCTGATGGCTACAATGAAAATACTGAACTTTTCAAATTTACCCTGATACAGTTTAACGTCTATACTCAGCATATTCATCTAGAGTTGACCTGATAATCGCTACTAACTAGAGGAAAAAAATCATCCCCTCAAGGGGTGACAAGTAACTTGAAAGGTAGACTAGGTGTTCGGTGCAAGGTTTTGGAGCTAGGGAAAATGCAGGCTGTCCGGGAAGGACTGTGGGTGACTCCCGCCCTAATTCCCTATTTCTAATTTTTAGATTTTTTTCCCAACCTCCTCTCAATTGCTAAAATTGACCGAAAAAAACCTCCAATGGGCGGAAGCTCAATTAAGTTGGATTGTATAAAGTCTCAAATGAGGAGCAATAGAAGCGATGACAGTCGATAAATACCAGGTTTTAGTCGAGCAACGTTACGCACGGGCTGGATTTGTTTTAACTCAACTGATTGAAACCGAATGGCGACGGGTGTTGCGAGAACTCGATTCCCTGGATATAGACTCAGGTGATGTATCGAGAGCGGCTCGTTTGATCGGACAATATCAAATGCTCGATCAATTAATGGCGGCTTTGTCCGAAGGGAGTTTGAGTTCGGATTATGAAATAGAAGCTCAATGGCGTCATAAACTGGTTGAACGGGTGATCGAAGGATTTGGTCTACAGATGAATACACCTCCATCCTCACTCAGAAGATACAAAAGTCTAGCCCAACAAGTCGCTGAGATTTGTGGACTTGAGGTGATCAAAGACTAAAATCTTGAAAAGAAGATCGGGGAGGATCAACTCGCTCTACAACTCAATCTTCTCCTCCCCCATTCTTCAACTGGAAGCGGAGAGTTCCTGGACTAAGATAAAAGGCTGGACAATCAAAGCATTAAACCGTTTAGCCCGGTTATCATTCCAAGCGCTTACCTGTTGAGCAGAGGGTTTGGCAATCAGTTGTTCACTGATCCAATGCTGTACAGAAGATGTATTATCGTTCGCGATCGCTTCGCCGACATCAAGTAAATCCATTGTCTCGTTGACAACCACAACCGCATCGCGATCATTATGGGGAATCAACCATTCCCATGTCGCTTCATCTAAATTTTCTGCAAGTTGTTCTCTCAATTCCTGCATGATATTTCCTGTGTTCTTCGCTACAGCCTTCTAGAAAGACATTCTGTTAGTCTAACGCTAGCTGCACCGATTTTGTCAGTTCTGATTAGACTCGCTCACCGCCCTAAGTCATGCAACCCGTTAAGAATATCAGCACATTTTTGGGTGATTGCTTCGAGTTCTTGGCGTTGAGTTGAACGAGGCGGATCAATCAGCTCACCCACACGCACCGTTACAGGAACAGGTCGAGGCATCCCAGAGCCTTCTTGAAGTATGGCATGAGTTCCCCATACACAGACGGGTAATAAAGGTGCTTCTGCTTTAGCTGCAATTAAAGCTGCACCCAGTTTCGGGTTGTGAATGCGACCATCTGGAGTGCGCGTCCCTTCCATAAATAAACCTGCCGCCCAACCTTGTTCTAGATAATCAAGAGCGGCCCGAATGGCGCTGCGGTCTGAGGCTCCCCGTTTCACCGGATAAGCCCCATACAAGCGGATGGCATCCTTCAAAATGGGAACTTTGAAGAGTTCTTCTTTTGCCATGAATGCCACCGGCCTTCCCATAGAGCTAGCAACGATAGGGGGATCGAAATCACTCGCATGATTACTAACGATAATCACTCGTCCCTGCTGAGGCATCCGTTCCAATCCATGAATCCGTCCTCGAAAGTACAGATGAAACATCGGTCTGACAACTGACTGCCTGAACAGTTGGTAGAAAAATAAACTCTTGAGGGGTTCTCGATTCGCCACTGCTGATGAACTTTTGATCAGAATTGATATTAGACTATCAGGTTTTTGACCCCGTTTGATGACTTAAAACCTTCAGGGGGCGACAAGGTACTCAAAAGCCTTGTCCAGATGCTGTTAGAGCGGTTTTCCTTAGAAAAAAAATCCCCGTTGTCGAGCTAGTCACCTCAGCCTTACTCGCCCCAGGGCTGGCGCAATTCTAAGCAAGAAATTGTCGGGGTTGATGGGGTT
>NZ_LATL02000302.1 GCF_000972705.2 Limnoraphis robusta CS-951
GGGAAGGAATCGAGGTTTCAAAAATGGGTCAATCACAACATCAGCAAACAGCTTGTTGAAGTTGCTCAACAGCTTAATTCTGCAATCGCTTTTGAGGACTTGTCCTGTATCCGATTGAGAACAAAAGTTAGAAAGAAAACCCTCACCGAAATCAACCGATGGGCTTTCTATCAGTTGCGCTTGTTTACCGAGTACAAAGCCCGTATTGCCGGAGTTGACGTGATTTTGGTTGCTCCAAGGTACACCAGCCAAACTTGTTCGATATGCCACCACATCCACCCCGAACCGGGAAAGTCTTACCGTCAGGGAAAAGTGTTTAAATGTGGTTTCTGTGGTTTTAAACATGACGCTGACGTTAATGGAGCGTTGAATATTGCTCAGTTAGGGGCTGTTGTAAATCAGCCTGAAATCTCGACCTATTCTTGTCAATTAGAGGGGCAACTTTTGTTGTTTCCTGATGGGGTGGGTTAGGGATAGAGCCTCTGCCAAAAGCTTTGCGTTGGCGATGGGTAGTTTACTAGATATGATGTAAGTCTAGCCTGAAATTACTGTCTGTTGGGGAGTGATGGAGAATTTAGAGAGTATCAAGTTTAATGTGTATTTTTAATTGTTTTTAGTTTTAGGTTGTCAACTACCCAGTTTCCTTTTTGCCCAAGATGGATCAACAAACCCTTCCCATCGACAATTCTGATATTCTCATTGTTGACGATCAACCTGCCAACCTGCGGCTTTTGTCAAGATTACTCAGTCGCAAAGGATATGAGGTTCGTCAAGCGATTAACGGTACAATGGCGTTACAAGCGGTTCAGGCGAAGTTGCCTCAGTTGATTCTGTTGGATATTATGATGTCAGATCTCGATGGTTATGAGGTCTGTTCTCGTTTGAAAGCTAATCCCGAAACGGCTGATGTTCCGGTTATTTTTTTGAGTGCGCTTGATGATGTTTTTGATAAGGTGAAAGCGTTTACAGTCGGGGCTGTAGATTATATTAGCAAACCGTTTCAATCTCAAGAAGTTTTAGCTCGGGTACAACATCATCTCGCCTTACAAGCGGTGAATCAAAAAATTTCTCTACTGAATGCGGAACTTGAACAACAAGTTAAAGAACGGACTCATCAATTGGAGGAAGTTCATGCTAAATTGACTAAAATGGCGTTTCACGATGAGTTAACAGGTCTACCTAATCGAGCCTTATTTATAGATCGATTACAAGAGGCACTCAAACAAGCTCAAGCTGATTCTTCTTATAAGTTTGGATTGCTGTATATTGATTGCGATCGCTTCAAAGTGGTTAATGATTCTCTCGGTCATTCGGTTGGTGATCAGTTATTAACGGCGGTGGCTCATCGATTAGCAGAGGCTTTACCCGAGGTTAATATATTAGCACGGTTAGGCGGCGATGAATTTGCGATTCTCCTGACTCAAGTTGCAGATATTACGCCAGCAGTAGGGGTTGCTGAAAAAGTAATTGAAACTTTATCTTGTCCTTTCAAGCTGCGAAAATATGATGTTTATGTGAATGCGAGTATTGGTATTGCTTTGAGTAATAGTAGTTATACTCAACCTGAGCATATTCTCCGAGACGCAGATGCAGCGATGTATCGGGCTAAAAAACAGGGAAATCGCTATCAAGTGTTTGACCCGGCAATGTATCATAAAGCGGTGCAAACGCTGCAAATTGAAACGGATTTACGGAAAGCGATTTCTCTCAATGAATTGAAACTCAATTATCAGCCGATTATTGATTTAAAGACGGGGAAATTGATGGGGTTTGAAGCTTTAGCACGCTGGATACATTCAAATCTGGGTTTTATTTCACCTGCTGAATTTATTCCGATAGCCGAAGAAACAGGTTTAATTATTCCGATTGGTTATTGGATATTAGAACAAACTTGTCAACAACTGAAAACCTGGCAAATGAACGGTTTGGCGGGGGCAGAAATTACAATTAATGTCAATTTATCTGCGCGTCAATTTTCTCAAATAGATTTGATTTCGCAAATTGACAAAATTTTAGAAAAAACGTCTCTAGACTCTCAATATCTAAAGTTTGAGATTACAGAAAGTGCGATTATGGAAAATCAACAAAAAGCACAAAATGTTTTAGAACAACTTCGTGAGCGGCACATTCATATTTGTTTAGATGATTTTGGGACGGGTTATTCTTCTCTGAGTTATCTTGATTGTTTTTCGATTGATACCTTGAAAATTGATAAATCTTTTACAGGACGTTTAAATGGAACTGCTGAAAAACTGGGGTTAGTACCTGTTATTATTAATATTGCTCATCACATGGGGATGAATGTTGTCGCGGAAGGGGTTGAAACAGAAGAACAATTAAACCAGTTAAAAGAACTCAATTGTGATTTTGGTCAAGGTTATTTATTCGCAAAACCATTGGATGTGGAAAATGCAACTCAGCTATTAGAATCATCTCCTCAATGGTAAACCCCGTTAGGAGCAATTGTATTTTTGACAACTGTGGGATTATTACAGATAAAAGGCTCAAACTGTGTAGCCTGAGCCTGTGAAAATTTATGCTAAAATCGGTGTAATTGAAACACGATCTAAAAAATCATCAAACTCTAAAACAGAGAAAAAATGCGTTTTCTATAAGAGTTTTCATCCGTAAGGGCGGGTTGAATTGCACTTTATCGATTGATAGAATGGCGAATCTACCTATCCCAAATCGGCTGCAAAAACTCTATACACACAAGTTATGCCAGTCCAACTAATTTAGCACTTAGTTCCCACAACCGTTCGGCTTTACTATCGTCGAGGGCTTCATTGGATACCTCTTGAACAAAAGACTGGCGACCTTCTTTTTGTCGATTTCCCCAACTCCAATAAACACCAGATTTGTTGTATTCGGGGTCAGCTACAACCATCGCCACCCGTTCACCTGCGAGTTCTTCGGAGACAAATCCGCCTGTTATATTTTTTTGGAACCAAGGAAAAATCTTCTGAAACAGTGGATAATGATTTCTGAACAAAGCTGTTGTCGCGACACAACCGGGATACAGAGAACTAAACACAATTCCCGTCGATTCGTGATAACGACGATGCAACTCCCGCATCGTTAAAACATTGCAGAGTTTACTATCTTTGTAGGCTTTACCCGATTTAAACTTTTTACCATCAATCATCGTAATCGGGGCTTTAAATCCGGCTTCTAATCCTTGCAGATTTCCTAAGTCGGGAGGTGCAGGAATGGGAATTTTTCCGCCTAATTCTTTGGGGTTTGCGGTTACAGTTCCTAATATAATCAGTCGGGGTTGGGAAGTGCCTGAATGCTTCAAATCCTCTAACATCAGGTTACACAGCAGAAAATGTCCCAGGTGGTTCGTCGCCACACTTAATTCATAGCCATCTGCACTTCGTAACGGTTCCTTCTCTAAGGGGAGATAAACCGCCGCATTACAGACTAAAGCATCGAGAGACTTTCCGCTTTCCCGAAATGTCTTGACAAACTGGCGAACACTCTCTAGGGAGGCTAAGTCGAGAGGCATGATAGTATAGCTGTCGGCGGGAATTCCAACGGACTGAGCGGCTTTTTCCGTTTTCTCTACATTCCGACAAGCCATCACCACATACCAGCCCTTTTTAGCTAAGGCATTTGCGGCTTGTAAACCCACTCCTGACGAGGCTCCGGTAATTACGACCGTTGACTTCTGATGTTGTTCCATGGTGTTCAGACTCAGTAGATCGCTATTAATTTTTTCAGGATCTAATACTACTCAATTACAAGATGATATTGTCTCATTCTTGGTTACTGATTACTTTTGTTGCTGAGGCGAAGTGTTTGGAAAGCTTGTCTGCTATTGGAAAACCGGAACGTAAAGAACTATTACAACTGATTTCAACTGATTTCTCTGTCCGTTAGCCGTTTCCGACAGCACCTCTGACTTGCGATAGAAAGGGCAAAATCGAAAACTCTATCTTTAGACAGTGGTGCAATTGGGTTTGTCGATGTGATAATCAATCCAGAATGAATGCGTTTGTTTGTTCCTTATCGACAAGAAAGACTTGAGGGTATTTTTAAGGGACTGGGCAGTTAACCCAGTCCTTATTTTTTTGCAAAATCTCACGAACACCTTAGATTTGAGTGAACTTACTTCTGAGAATCTATCGAGCAAGTTTCAAAACTACATTGATTAAAGCGTTTTCTTCTAGATGCGACAAACTTGTAGATTTTGGGGCCAAAATTCGATGAACCTGGAAGATAGAGAACCAGTTGTAACGGCCATAAAATCGGAATATACCGCAAAATTTCTCGAAAGGCAAAAAATCCCTTTTTGACCGCTCCATTCGGTAAAATTAAGTGCATTTCCTCTAGACAAGCTTGCAAGGAAATCTGTGGATGAGTCTCAGCTATCGTTTTCCATCGTTGTTCTAAATCACTGTAAATTAGACGATTAAACCAATCAAAATAACACAATACTGTCATTGAGCGAATACACAGAGGACATAGACCATCATAGAGAATTTCCGGTTTCTGATTTGAGGCGGAAGACCAGGGACGAGTCGTGAATTTTTGAACAATAGAAGCCCAAGGAATAAACACCGCATAAAGTGCAATAAACTGGAAAAAAGGCGCTCTCTGGGCTAAATAAATGCCGATGTGAAGAGATGCTCCTAAAGGAATATAAATCCAGACAAGTTGTGGAAAAATCAGCACGAGAAAGAAAGTGGCTTCAAACCCAACCGCCATCAATGAAGATAGCACCGCCATTGTATGATTATGTGCGAGCCAGACTCCTAAATCACTTCCCCAGCGCAAACCATCTGTTAGCAAATAGTATTGCAGTGTATATCCATTGAACCAATCTAATCCATCATTCGTGAGTTTAGCTAGTCCAGCACTCAGATAAACCAATGCAAACATCCACTGCACAAACAGTAACGGCCAGCGAGCAAAACTGCTATTTTCCTCTACAATATTGAAGGTTTCAAACTTTCGTTTTTTCAGGTTAAATTGAATCCGTTTTCCGATGTCATCAATCGATAAAACTCGACCAGATGGACTGAGTGCAAGCACAAATAAAGCCATCATCATTAAAGCTTCAGGATGATGATATTTTCCAAAAGAATAGAGATATTTTTGCATCCAAAGACAGCCGAGTGAGAAGGGGATTAAACTCAAGTTGGTTTTGAAACCGAGTAAAGCAAAAAGCCCTGTTCCTACGGTAATCCAGTAAATCGCAAATAGAAAAATATCGGGTGGCGGTTCACTCCAGCCAAAGGGTAAAGTTAGTAATTGAACAAAAGGTAAAGGAGTATAAACAGCATCTGGCCATGAGGCTCGATTCAAGATATTATTGAAATAGTCTGGTTTGAGAATATAGATGAGTTGAAAGGTGACAAAAATAATCCGACAAATAGCCAGATTAAACAAGGGAGCTGGACGAAACCAGTAATTATTCCAGATTTCTAAGATTGAATGTTGACGTTTTTGTATTTCCATGTTTTTGATCCAGGCTATTTTTGAAATATAGTTTTTGTGACGGTTTCAGGAAGGCTTTTAATACCGTCTTTGGTAATTTTATAACTGTCCACGTTTAACAATAGTTCCTGAATCTGCTTTCCATTTTTAGCTTCATACAGTTTGATAAATTCAGATAATGTCTGCTCATCCTTTTGTATATTTGCTGTATAAGTTTTAAACTTATAATCTTTCATTCCCAGTGATTTATGATTGAAAACTCCTTCTGTTCCATCGGTTAATTTACCAACTAAAGTATACTTTTTGACGGTTTCTCCTTCATACTTTGCACTGCTATACATTGCATAGGATAAAAAAGGATAAAGTAGCGGATCACAACCTACATTAACAGCAGCAGGTAAAAAAGAAAAGATCTGCCCTAAGCAAAAAAATCTAACCGCAGCCCCTGCTTGCAAAATTAAGCAGATCAGGATCAACGGAGAGATGAGCTGTTTTGCTCTGTTTTCGAGATTTATGGAAAGTGTGGTTTTCATTGTTTTTCCCTGATATTAATGCTTGTTTCCGTTAAAAAACTTGAATCACGACTGAACTAAAGAAAAAATGAGAATGCTTTTTTGAATCGATAAACTCCTTGTTTAAACCCTTGGATAAATTGCTGAACACTTTTTAAAGCTAATCGTTTTAATCGATAACGAACAACTTGATAACGATGATCAATTGTCGGCATTCTGAGCAAGATATAAACAGCTTTTCGAGTCAAACGAGCGAGAAATCCTTTCAGTTCTATTCCAAAACTAGAGACAGTTGCAGCGTGAACTCCTAACGTTAACATCTGTCCTAAATGTAAATAATGAAACGCTCGTAAGGGTTTTTTATCAATTGCTGCTTTGAGATTTTTAGCCGCACAATTTGCTTGTTGAAATGCGGCTTGAGCCGTTGTTGGAACTTGTTGACCTTTGCGATCGCGTATATCTGCTAAATCACCTAAAGCAAAGACTTCAGGAAAATCAATCAGTTGCAGTGTCGGTTGAGTTAGTAGCTGTCCTTGACTATTATGTTGACATGAGAGAAGATGTAGCCATTCTCTGGCTTGAGTTCCAATGGTTCCAATCACTAAATCCACAGGAACAGTATAGGTTTGACTTCCCTGAATTATATTAATAGAATTTTCACCTACCGCCTGAACTTGGGTTTGAAACTTGATCTGAACACCCCGATTAATTAGGGATTTATACGCCACATTTTGGCAACAGGTAGAAAAGTTTTTGAGGATTTTTTGACCTCGAACAATTAAAGAAATCTCGCCTCGTTCTCCTAAACGATCTACTAATTTCCCTGCTAATTCAACTGCATTTGCTCCGCCACCGAGAATTCCAACTCTAATTTTAGATAAGTTAGAATTTTCGAGAATGTGTAGTTTCTCTTGCAAACGTATTGCATCACTTAGGGTTCGGAAAGCATAAGCATGAGTCGAGACACCTGGAACATCAGAATAGGTTCGTCTTCCAACAGCGAGAACTAAATAATCGTAGAATAAAGCAGGGCTATCTTGCAGTTGAATTTGATGTCTTTCTAAATCAACCCCTTGGATCGTTCCTTGATGAAATTGCACCTCAGTGTCTATTAATAATTTTTGAAAGGGAGGCGCAACTTCCCAAGTTTGAAGTTCTCCTGTGATTAATTCATAGAGAAAGGGAGTAAACAGGAAGCGATCTTTTTGATCAATTAAAATAATTTCGGGTTTGTTCGCTTTAGATCTAAATAGACGATCTAAGTACAAAGCTGTGTATAACCCCGCAAACCCACCCCCGAGAATACAAATTCGAGCTTGATTGCTCGACCCTGATTGTAAATTTTTCAGCATATATTAGCCTCTTACATAGAGAGGTTTGTCAATAGCTTAATTAGACCGATGAACGCTATCCAAGCGATAGCAGTGACTGGGTAAAGTTTAGAGGTTTTTTTGAAACTTTCAAGGATTTTATCAAACAATAGAAATGAGCTTATGCGGTTCAAATGACTAATACAAGATACTTATGTAAAATAATCCGGGTGGAATGTAAAGGGTTTGTAAAATCTCTCTTGATTTTTTAGGGATTTAGCTTAAACTTGATCCATTTTTCCAAGATTTGAGGCGATCGCATTTCTCGGGCTGAGGTTGAGGGACTGATGTTTTTCCCGAATTCCTCAAATTTATTGGATTTTATTGATTAATCTAAGTAGTCGGACATAAATCAACCAAGCTGTGTCAACAACTGTAAATCTTGCTCAATTCCTTACGGTTCCCAGATCCGCCGGAACCTGTTCCCTTGTCTTCACGATTAACTTGACTTTTCCCCGACGACTTATGCTATAATAGAATGCTAGGAATAAGCGGACGTGGCGGAATTGGTAGACGCGCTAGATTTAGGTTCTAGTACCGCAAGGTGTGAAGGTTCAAGTCCTTTCGTCCGCATTAACTTCATAAAAAAAACACTTAAGGGACAAGGTTTTCACTTGCGGATTTGTCGATATTTGCAGAATCTCAATGGTTTTGACCGTAATAAACCTAACTTGGTTTTATTACTAAAGACGTTATACAATAAGGGTTTTCCGAAGTCTATCAAAAAAGCCCGTGACGAGGATTGAACTCGTGACCTCACCCTTACCAAGGGTGTGCTCTACCACTGAGCCACACGGGCATTAATTAGAAATTTGAGGTGGGCCGAGCTGGATTTGAACCAGCGTAGGCGTAGCCAGCGGATTTACAGTCCGCCCCCATTAACCACTCGGGCATCGACCCATTTATTCTACAATAAATCAATGTAGCAGGATTTTTCTGAAAAAGCAAGCATTTTAGAAAAAAAGTTGAGCTAAGAATTGGGGTTTTCAGAAGAAGGCGATCGCGGGCGAGAAGCAGATCTCGGAGTTGGCGAGGGTTTCTGAGGTGTTTTAGTGCGTTTGCTGAGAGTAGAAGTAGCCGAAGCTGCCGAAGATCTCACTCGAGTCGTGCGACTGGGAAAATCACTCTCATCGTAAATTTCGCCAACCAACTCCTCTAAAATATCCTCCAACGTCACCAATCCCACAGTCCCGCCATACTCATCAACAACAATCGTCATGTGAATGCGCTGTTGTAACATTTCCTTGAGCAAATCTCCGACTCGTTTGGTTTCAGGAACATAAACGGGGGGACTCATGGCTTCCGTGACCAACTGCGAGGTATCATGTTCGTGCGATCGCAATAACTGTAACGCTCGTTTGAGGTGAACAATCCCGACAATTTCATCTTTCGACTCACCTTGAACCGGAATCCGCGAATATCCGGTTTCCAAACACAAATCAATAACGTCTTGAATTGTCGCCTCGTGAGAAATGGTTCGCATCTCAATGCGCGGTTTAACCACTTCTCGCGCCATCAAATAATCCATCATCAACGCTTTATTCAACAGTTGATGTTTTTGCCAGTCTAGTTGACCTCGACCCCCCAAAACCTCAATCATCAGGCGCAATTCCTGTACGGACATACTGGGTTGAGTCGCACCCCGATTAAACAAACGAATTACGCTTTGAGCGATCGCTTCAAATAAATAAATAACCGGAGCCAGTATAATCGAAAGGAAATAAATCGGTCGCACAATCCCCTTAAAAATCTGTAACGCATTGCTAATCGCCAGAGATTTCGGGGTAATTTCCCCAAAAATCAGCAACAGAAACGTCACCACCGCAGTCGCAATTCCCAAACCCGCATTTCCTAACCACAATGCAAACAGGTTACTGGTGAGAATTGCGGAAAAATTATTCACCAGATTATTCCCAACTAAAAGCGTGGTAATAAATCTAGCTCGATTCTCTAAAACCAGGCTATACATTCCATTAGGATCGCCTTGTTCCTTGATTAATACCCGCAGTTTGAGGTTATCCAAGGAAGTAATCGCTGTTTCTGAACCGGAGAAAAAAGCTGAAAGTGCTAGCATCAAAGCTAACACTATCCCATCAAGCCAAACGTTTCCCAGCAAAGGCGTGGTTTCAGAAACGACGATCAGGTATTCGAGAGAGGGTGCTGCAATCACAACAGAACAGGGTATAGATAACTGTTTTGATTTTAGAGCATCATGGAAAAAGCGGGTTATCAGTTAAACAATTCCCCCGTTTCTTGTAGCAAATGTAAACGTCGGTAAATTCCCTGTTGGTTCAACAATTCCTCATGGGTTCCCACTTCAACGATTTTACCTTGGTCTAACACCACAATTTTGTCAGCTTCTCGAATCGTACTCAGACGGTGAGCAATAATAATCGTCGTTCGAGTTCCCAAAATATTGTGCATCGCCAACTGAATCGCTCGTTCTGATTCATAATCAAGGCTAGATGTCGCTTCATCAAACACTAACACATCAGGATTGACTAACAATGCCCGAGCAATTCCGAGACGCTGTTTTTGACCCCCTGATAAACGCACGCCTCGTTCCCCGACAATAGTATAATATCCCTGGGGTAAATGAGTGATAAATTCATCCGCTCGGGCAATACGACAAGCGTCTTGGACTTCCTCAAAAGTGGCTTTGGGATTCCCATAGGTGAGATTATCTAACAGGGTTCCGTTGAATACATCTACTTCTTGATGAACAATTGCTAACCGTTGACGATATCCGGTAACATTCAAGCTGCGAATATCTTCCCCATCAATCAAAACTTTCCCTTCACTGGGTTCAAAATACCGAAAGAGTAACTTGACTAAAGTTGATTTTCCCGAACCCGAACGTCCGACTAAGGCAACAGTTTTATAGGGTTCAATTAGCAAGTTGATATCCTGCAAAACCGGTTTTTCAGGACTGTAACCAAAACTCAAGTCAGAAAATTCTACTTTTCCAGTAAACTGATAATTGGGTGTAGATTGTTCGTTTGGGTTAACGCTTAGAACAACACCATCTTGACCTTCTGGGAGTTGTAGAAATTCGTGAAAACGCAGCATCGAAGCATAACGACGGGCAAAAACTTCAGCGAGTTGAGTAATCGGCGTGAGTTCTGAATAAGCCATACTCGCTAAGGTGTAAGCAGTCACAAAATAACCCAGAGAAATTTTTCCGCCTACAGTGGCCGCTAACATAAACCCTAACACCGCAAACAAACAACATTGAACAATGGTCGTTTGATAGGTGCCGAGTATGACATAGCCTCTGTGAATGCGATGAATCACCATGAATAATTCTCGTTCTAAACGAGTGCTTTGTCGCTTTAATTCTTGGGCTTCTGTCGCAAAGGCTTTCACCGTTTTAATATTGGTGATAATCTCAGAGTTGCGGCTTTCAGTGTTTTCTTCGTGACGATCTAGAACTTCCTCTTGATCTATTAGATGTTTGAGGGTTTTTAGGGTCAAGCCTAAAATGACAATAAAAGATGTTAAAAACAGTAAGGCAATACGCCACTGAATGATCCAAAGGACAACAAAAATCCCCAAAACTCTCACCAATTTCGGAATCAGTTGACCTGCTATTTCCGGGTATGTCCAAGTTTGGCTGGCAATGCCTTTTGCAACACGACTGGCAACCCGTCCAGGGTTATTTTCATCGTAAAATTCTAGGGGAAGGGTTAAAATTTTCCGAATGGCAAGACGATGATAATCTCGCCGTGCTTTTAACGCAATGACCCAATGAAACCAAACCCCTAACCAGGGTTGAACCGGGGCTTTGGCAACTGTTACCACAAAAATTAAACTCGACAGTACAATCAGAGAGAGTTGACTGTTAACGGGGTTTCCTGTCAAATTGGCGATCGCACTCACGATAGTTTGCATGAGGCGATCAAGGGGTTGATTGGATAAAACGTTTAAAATTTGACCAATTGCATAGGGAACCACCAGATCGAGAAGTTCAAACACACAGGCGGCACCAATGCTGAGGATCGACAATGGCAAATACTGCCGATAATAGTTGCAGATATCCCGAAAGGTAGCCATAAGTCCGGTTGATATGCACCATACGACAACAGATTACAATTATACTACATTTCTTTGAAAAAATAAAGATGCGATCGCGATCACATCTTCGGGTGAGGGATGAGTTTCCCTCTATTGTTGATTTTCCTTGCGGTTGTATATTCTGAATTTTGGAGTTTTAGAAGGAATAAGCGGTTTGAAGCGCCCAAACGACGAGAAAACCGACTCCTCCCAAGACAAGGATAGAGGAAACCAACACCACAACGGGGCTGTCGGCTCCCTGAAACTTCATAATTCCACGATTCAAGTCAGACATAGCAAATTTTACCCAACTCTACAATTAATGTAGCAAATTGTCTGCAAGGATGATCGTCGAGAAAGTTAAATCATTTTGTAGTTTTTAATTGAAACGTTTATCCTTTGAGTTGGTTCTCTCAGCTAAAGATGTCAAAACTGAACATCATGGCTAGCAATCAAAATAATTTGATCATCTTGTTTAAACGTATAATGATTCGGATTGACACAATATCCTCCATTGGCTTCATCAACTGCAATTAAAATCGCATTGTGAACTTGTTTTAGATGAATAAATAACTCTAAAAAAGTGTGATCAACCCATTCAGGTTTTAAGGGAATTCGATAAAAATGATTGCCACCTTGATAACTCAAAAGTTCTCCAAAAACTTCCATTAATCCATGATTGAGAGCCACTTGAGCGAGTAAAAATGCACTATGTTCTTGACTAACAACATAAGCATTCACATTTCCCAGTGCCAGATGAGAAGCATATTCACGATTAATCAATTCGGCACAAGTATAAACACTGGGATTGAGTTTTTCAGCCGTTAAAGCCGCTAAAATTGTCCGAGCGTCTGCATCTTGTTCACTGCGTCCATGACTTTTATCGGAGAGAATAATGCAAGTATTGGCTCGACGAATGCCTGCTTTTTCTAAAACGGTAACTTTAGTAAAATCATCATCAAGAAACCGCACAATCGATCTTAAATCTGGATCGATAATCGTATGTTCATCATCGACAAACGCAATCACAACAACAGGTGTATCTTTAGTCTTTCCGGCGGCTTTGTATTCTCGGACAATAATTTCTGCTTTGCGATTCCAACCACAAATAATGGTATGATCACTTAATTGATCGAGTTCCATAAGCGTATTTTCATTGCGAAGTTTATCCACCATAAATGCTGAGACGGTTCCGGTAAATACAACAAACAAAGTCATGTGCATCAACATCAAACAAACCGTCATAATTCGTCCGCCTAAAGACTTGATCGGACTGAGGACAGGTTCACCGGAAAAGAGAGAATAGATACTATACCAAAGGGCTTCTTCTAAGGTTTCGATTTCGGGATTATTTCCTCTTTCAAAACCAAAAATGATCATACTCCCAAATAAAACGGTGAGCAACAATAGCTCAAAAATTAGAAAATATTCAGGAGTACGCCGTTTAAGGTTTAACGGTAACATATTAGTATAATGAATGATCAGGCTAAATAATCGCAAAGCCCGCAATAATCTTAATAATTGCAGAACCGCAGGCATTCCCACAAATTGCAAAAGCGGTAATAGGGCGATCAGATCGAGCCAATAGGAGCGAAAAAAACGCTGTTTAGAAGTAGCGGCGAGCCAACGTAATCCTAACTCAAGAGCAAAAATTGCTGTAATAATTTGTTGAATTGTTTCGATTTTTCCGGTTGAGGGAAAAGCATTCGGTTGAGACAAGGCAACGAGAGTTAATCCCACCGAGATCACGATTAATAAGGCAAGGGTTAAGTCAACAATTGATTTTCTAAAAAAACGATTGAGTTTTCCTTTAAAACTTTTAAGTTTTTGCTTTATTTTTGGTTGAATACTTTGTAATACGTTACTCCAATTACGAGGAAGCCTCATGTCAATTTCCCCAAAAAATACTCAGACCCTTTCCCTACTGAATTTAACAGTAAACATCAATCAGTGATCAGGGCATATAGCAGTAAGCGAATACATTAGGACATTTCTAAATCCTAAAACCCCTTCACCGTCTACTGTTCCCTCTCTTGCAAACTGTGCTTCTGCCGGAAACCGCGCCCGCCGCAAGTTTGCGCTGTTCCCTGTTCCCTGTTCCCTGTTCCCGATTCAAGTAGCGCTATAACTGTAAAAGCCTCAATTAAAGTCCCCGTAGAAGTCCTGACTAACGATCTTTCTACGGGGAGTATCACACAAAACTCTTAGAACATCGCCTAGAATGTGGCGGAAGTCGAGTTAATCATTCAAACTATCTAGACTCAAAGGCACCAGATCTCCATTACTCGTAAACCCTAATAACATCGGTTCTTGTGGTCGAATGATTTGGCCTGTGAGGACGCAACGTTCCTCCTGTTGTGCTGTCGCCGATAAAATGGCTCGAATATCCTCTCGGGAAAACTGAGGTCGATACTCGCCCGATTTTTGTTGAACATAATTCCATAAAATGTCTCGAATTAACGCTTGATAGCCTTGGTTTTTGGCAAGATCTTTTAATCTCTCCTTCAGTTCCCGCTCCAAACGGATGCTGGTTACTTCCATGTCAGTGGTTGAAGTCCGAGGTAAGGTATACATGATTTTTTCCTCCAAAAAGGTAGACAGTGCTGTAATACTTAGTGTAGTATAAACAAAGTCAGATTCAAAATAGCTGCAATGGAGGTATAGCTTTCTCGTGACATTATCCCTGACCCGATTGACCAGAAAGCGCGGCAAGCCCCTGCCTTCAGGCATGGGGAAGGATAGCGATGCGACCGACCAACAGGAGGAAGCAACTATACCAATTGTTGGTCTTTAATGTATTGCTTGATCACTGCCAACGGCGCACCTCCCACCGTCGCCACAAAGTATGAATTTGTCCAAAGAGTAGGGATTCGAGATTTTAGCGCGGGGAATTCATCGCGTAATAGCTTGGAACTCCGACCTTTCATCCTTTTTACTACTCTGTGAATACCAAACTGTGGGTCGCAACTAATCAACAAGTGAACGTGGTCTTTGTCTGTCTCCATCTCATAAAGCTCACACCTCACATCAACGACTACTTGAGCCAAGATTTCTTTCAGCCTAGCCTCAACGTCTCCTATCAGGACTTTGCGACGGTATTTAACGCACCAAACAACGTGGTACTGGCAGTTGTAAACAATATTGTTGTTTGATTTGAATTCCATATTGTGTTAGATAGCTGCAAGCTGTATAATATCATCAGGAGGTAAAATAATGTTTGGATGTCAGCAAATCCTGCTCAATGCAGACTCATCAATACGGGGGATTCTTGAATTTCTCTGCGGTGAATCAAATAAGCTGCATAACTGTGGTGTTTATCTTTCTCGTCAGTTGTACTTCAAGACTGGCAAGATTCCTAGCAAGTTTGATTTGCATCGAGAATTGAAAGGCAACGAGCATTTTCAGGCGATGTATTCTCATGTGTCGCAGCAATGCCTAACAACTGTAGCAGAATCGTTTAAGTCCTATTTGGGGCTTTTAAAGGGTATTAAAAAAGGTACTGTCAATCAACGACCAAAGTTGCCAAACTATCGCAAGCCAGGATTGAATTTGGTCACGTTCCCCGGTGCCGACGTGAAACTGAAGCCAAAGGGGTTGCGCTTTCCGCTTGGCAGACAGGTTAAAGCATGGTTTGGGTTGGATGCTTTCTATTTGCCAATGCCGTCAAACCTAGAATTCAAGGCGATTCGTGAGTATCGAATCCTGCCTCGAAACGGCGCGTTTTACCTTGAATTGGTCTACAAGGTTGAATCTGTGCAATCTGATGTTGATGCGGCTAATGTTTTAGGAATTGATCCGGGATTGAATAATTGGATCACCTGCGTGAGCAACATCGGAACATCATTCGCAGTTGATGGGTTGCATCTCAAATCCCTGAATCAGTGGTACAACAAGCGAGTATCTGTGCTGAAAGAGGGTCAGCCTCAAGGATTTTGGTCAAAGCAGCTATCCGGGATAACTGAAAAGAGGAATAGGCAGGTGCGAGATGCCGTTAACAAAGCGGCTCGAATTGTACTGAATCATTGCATTGAGCATCGAATCGGCACAATAGTATTCGGCTGGAACAAAGAGCAACGGCAAGAAATCAATCTTGGCAGTAAGACAAATCAAAAGTTTGTTCAGATCCCGACTGCCAGACTGAAAGACCGCATCGCTCAACTGTGTGAGCAGTACGGCATTCAGTTCGTCGAAACCGAAGAATCGTACACCAGTAAAGCTAGTTTCCTAGACCTTGATGAACTACCTACATTCGGTGCAAAACCCTTATGGTGGAAAGAGTCTGGGAAGCGTGTTAAGCGTGGGCTGTATCGGTCTAAGGATGGCTTCAAAATTAATGCCGACTGCAATGGTGCGGCGAATATTTTGAGAAAAGTAGCGGCGAAATTGGGTTTCAATCTCGATGGAGTCAGTAGGGGTGCTTTGATTGCGCCTTTGAAAGTCCGGATTTGGGCTGTTCAAGAATCCCCGTCCCTTTAGGGCTGGGGAGTATCAATGGCATCTTTGCTCCCAACTTCTTTGGCAGTTGGGGAACTCTCTTACAATGCGTTTCTCCGGCGATCGCAATACAAGAGGGTCAGTATGATCGTGGTTATGGAATCTATCGAGAATCCTTTAAACGGGTGAATCATCTTTTAAAACCTGAAGGTCTGCTGATTAATGCAGAGCCAGACAAACATAAACAAAGCGGGAGGTACGCACAGGAGAATGCCGTACCACAATAAACCAAAAAGCAATTATTTTTGCTACCCCCGCTTCAGAACTCTCTAGGCGGGGGTTTGTAGTTTAAAGTTATAAACAGAATTGACATACTCCCCATTTCTAAAGAAAGGGGATTCTCCAAGCCTCACGGCTTTGGATTACTGATTCATTGACAACCCTTACAGCCAACTGGTTTCCCAATCAACTCCAGAGGGGTGAGTCTCCCCAGTCGTTCATCTCATTTCAGAGATAGTTTCGGTATGCCCTACCGTACTTGAGAAAAAAATGCTTGATTCTCTGTACTTGGTGCTTTAAGGTTTTATCTTGCCAAAGCATTCCTGGCAAGAACCCCGTACCTTAAGTTTTCAAGGTTCATTGCATCGATTAGATGCTGGGTTTTTCAACTGGTTGAAT